>JBDKSY010000345.1:0-5068 GCA_039680395.1 Anaerolineaceae bacterium
GAAAAGAAAGATTGGCTGGTGATCACTCCAGTGATCACCCTCATGATGGCATATATGGCATACTGGGCTCGCAGTGGGGGCATTTACGGCCCAAGATATTATACAGAAGCGTTACCATTTGTTTGGATCATTGTCAGTCGTGGATTATTAAAATTTGAACAGTATAAGATCAATTATTGGATCACGCGGGCAGCACTGCTGGTTTTTGTTATGTGGAATATTATCATGGTAACCCAGCCTGTGTTTGAAAAATGCCGTGACCTCTATAACATCAATCGAGATGATGCAAGGATCATCGAAAAGGCAAATATTCATCAGGCAATCGTATTTGTTTATAGCGATTACTGGACGAAATATGCAAATTTAAACTGGAAAAACCCCATTGATCTTGCTGATGCAGATGTTATCTATGCGAGCGACCGTGGTGAAGAGAACCAGAAGGTGATCGAAGCTTTCCCTGGGAGACATATTTATTATTACAATCGCGATGCTTCTCCTCATCTCGTACCAGCCAGCCCTTAACAGCATCTTTTCCTGCACCTGACTGGTACTAATCGGGTAATTAGGATGAATATTGTATTTTCGAAGGGATAATTGTTGAAGAGGTTGAGGTAATTTGACACTATTTATCAGCAGGACAATTGTTGATAATCTTAAGAGTCATAGTGCAGCAATATTATCAAATCATTCATTTCAGGAGGTACGAATGCCCGTTAAGGGTCGAATTGAAGTAAATGAACTGTACTGCAAGGGGTGTGAATTATGCGCCGACTCATGCCCGCAAGGCATAATCGGTATGGCGGCTGAACGCTTGAATGCCAAAGGCTACCATCCAGCGGAAATGATCAAAGCTGGCTGTAATGGCTGCGGCATTTGTGCAATTGTTTGCCCTGAAGCTGCCATCAGTGTCTTTCGGGAAGTAACCCAAAGCCAATCAGAAGACAAGGCATAGGAGAAAGAATGGCAAAACAACTATTAAAAGGAAATGTTGCTATTGCCGAAGCAGCCGTGCGTGCTGGACTGCAGGCGTATTTTGGGTACCCCATCACCCCACAGACGGAACTACTGGAATACTTGTCTGCTCGTATGCCCGAATTGGGAAGGGCATTTGTTCAGGCTGAAAGCGAACTGGGCGCCATCAATATGGTATATGGCGCTGCCTGCACTGGCGCGAGGGTTATGTCCTCTTCATCCAGTCCGGGCGTTAGCCTGATGATGGAAGGTATTTCATATATTGCAGGTACAGAGCTGCCGGCTGTTATCGTGGACGTAATGCGCGGTGGACCTGGGTTGGGTAATATTGCACCTTCGCAGGCTGATTACAACCAGATCATCCATGGCGGTGGGCATGGTGATTATGAATTGATCGTGCTTGCACCTGCGAATATACAAGAAGCAATAGATCTCACTGTGTTGTCATTTGACCTTGCAGAAAAATATCGCTCGATCGTGGTAGTGTTGCTGGATGGTAGTTTAGGGCAAATGATGGAACCTGCTGAACTCCCTCCCATGAAACCATTAAAAACAAGCTTTCCAGAATGGGCTACGCGTGGGGAAGAAGGCGATCCACGTCATTTTCTATCCTCGATTTATCTTGATCCCTCTGAAGAAGAAGTTGCCAATCTGCGCATGATGCGTCGTTGGCAAGAGATCAAAGCCAACGAGGTTCGTTATAAAGAATATTCACTGTCTGATGCCAAAATTGGTGTAATTGGATTTGGCTCAGCCGGACGTGTGGCGTTGTCTGCGGTCCGTTCTGCCCGGGCAGAGGGTATCCCTGTTGGACTTCTACGTCCGATCACCCTCAACCCATTCCCCAGCAAACAGGTAGAAGAACTGGCGAAAAAGGTAGATTCCATCCTGGTGGTGGAAATGAACGGCGGACAAATGCTGGATGATGTCTTGCGGGATGTGAATGGTAGAGTACCCGTTGAATTCTATGGCAGACCCGGTGGTGTTGTACCCTTCCCGGATGAGATTTTGGGTGAAATTAAGCGTTTGGCAACCCAACCAATCCCCACAGAAGGCACCCCTCGTGACCGCTGGTTGTCGCGGATGCCGTAGAGAATGGTTAAAAACAGGAGAAAAAATGACAGTATCTGCACCTGTATCTGAAAAGACTATTTATTCCCGTCCTGAATCACTTACTACGACACCGACACACTATTGTCCAGGCTGCACGCATGGTGTAGCTCATCGCTTGATAGCAGAAGTGATAGATGAGATGGGTTTACGTGAAAAGACGATTGGGGTGGCTCCAGTAGGATGCTCGGTTTTTGCGTATAACTATTTTAATTTCGATGTTGTTCAGGCACCTCACGGGCGAGCTCCTGCCATGGCAACTGGTGTAAAAAGAGTTTTACCAGATAGAAATGTTTTTACCTACCAGGGTGATGGTGATCTGGCATCCATTGGCATGGGCGAAGTGGTTGCTGCAGCCGCACGAGGTGAAAACATTACCATCATCTTTATCAACAATACCAACTATGGAATGACTGGCGGACAAATGGCGCCAACCACGCTTCCCGGGCAGATCACTACTTCGTCTCCCAATGGACGTGATGTCGAAACTCAAGGCTATCCAGTGAAGGCAGCAGAGCTGCTTGCCACATTGGAAGGCACTGGTTTCAGCGCACGCCGCAGTCTGCATGACCCCAAGAATATCCGTCTGGCGAAGAAAGCAATCCGTACCGCATTTGAAGTCCAACAGCGCGGATTGGGTTTTTCCATGGTGGAACTGTTGTCCACCTGTCCAACCAACTGGGGGCTCACACCCAGTAACGCGCAAAAATGGATCGAAGAAAGAATGATCCCTTATTACCCGCTGGGTGATTATAAAGTTCATCCCATGCTGGCAGAAGTGAAAATATAGGCGGGAGGGAAAATCATGCAAAACGAAATCATCTTTGCTGGGTTTGGTGGTCAGGGTGTGCTCTTCGCTGGACAATTGATGACGTATGCTGCGATGGATGAAGGTAAAGAAGTAACCTGGATTCCATCATATGGACCAGAAATGCGCGGTGGCACCGCCAACTGCACTGTTGTTATCGCGGATGAAGAAATTGGTTCACCGCTGGTACGCAATCCAAAAGCAGCTATTGTGATGAACCTGCCTTCCATGGATAAATATGAACCTCTGGTTCAACCTGGTGGCGTGCTGGTGGTCAATTCCTCTCTCATCCCACGTGATGCAGTGAGAAAAGATATTACCGTGGTCAGGATCCCTGCCAATGAAATTGCAGAAGAACTGGGTGAAAAACGCATGGCAAATATGGTCCTGCTGGGTGGGCTGCTGGCACACCTGCCTGTTCTACCCGTTAAAGCGATTGAAAAAGCTTTGGGTGAACATTTGCCTGCCAAACGCCAAAAGATGCTGCCGGCTAATATTGAAGCCATGAAGCGCGGAGCTGGTTATTAGATAATTGTTTTAAGAAATAAAGGATCACCTTTATGCATGTCTCGCTGCCAGGGTGAGACATGCATAATTTTTATCTGTAATTTTGAAAACACATTTCGTTTGGCTGTAATCGGGTAATGCTTGCGCAATTCCTAATTTCCCAGGGGTAAGAATGACCACGGGGCACCAAGAACAAAAGGAAATGATAGAAGAACTTCCTGCCCTTTGTGTGCTTTGTGGTTAAACTCGACCCTCTTTTTCCACAACCCAAAAATGGGATAGACCCAACCCGCGCAAGGGCGTTTTTTCCATGAACTGCAACATCCCCCGTAGCACCTTCCCGAAAAACCCAAATCGGGCGATCACATTATCATACGCTCCAAAAATGACGGTTTTGGTAACCATCTTTACAGGAAGCTCGACGAATAGTTTATTCAGATCCGCAGAAGAATACACCCGTACATGCGGCGCCAGTTTATCACGCCATTTTCGAGGCAGATAATTCACAAAAACCTTATTACCAAAGTGATACCTGCCGCGCCAATACACCCCATGCGTTTCGAAAGGATAACCACGGTTCGGGCAAAAGAGTACCAACCTTCCCCCAGGTTTGAGAACCCGCACCATTTCAGCAATTGCCATCCGGTCATCATTCACATGCTCAAGCACTTCATGATTGAGCAGCAGATCAAAGGAATTATCCGGGAATGGCAGGTACTCACCAGCGCCACATACCACCCGGGGGGCTTTTTGTTGAGCATCGAGCGTGCGGGGGAATTCGATATCCAATCCGATCGTCTTATTTTGATCAGCAGCCAGCTTGCCCAGGTATGCCCCCACACCGCATCCATCCACCAGAATGCTGCCAGAAAGACGTTCTCCGGCCGCCTGCTGGATCATCTTCAGACGGCGCTCTTGGCCTGCCCGCCAGACATGCGAGGGTTCACCGCGTAAAGCTGCTTTTTCAAGGTTTTCAGGATCCATCAGGGTGATTATACCAGCAGCATATCAAGCTTTGGCATCGCCAGAAGGAACCCATGTTAAAACTGTGGTTCCCGTACCTGGTTCAGAGGTGATCTCAACATCACCACCCACATTGCGCGCCCGGGTTTGGATGTTCATCAGGCCATGACCGAGTGTCATTTTGATCCGCTCGAGGTCAAACCCATTGCCGTCATCAGTGACTTCCATCAATACTCGTTCAGTGGTTGACCACACTACCACATCCACATGGTGGGCATGGGCATGCTTGGCAATGTTCGCAAGAGCTTCCTGGCAGATATGGAAAAGAGCCATCGCCCGCGTATTGGTCAGGCTGGTGATTCCCTCGGTTGGGCCAGTGAGGGTAACATCAATCAATGTATTGGCTTTGAACTCATTGGCAAGGCGAGTGAGACCCTGCATCAGGCTTTCATCGTGGAACTGGCGTGGTCGCAGGTCGAGAATGTACGTGCGAATATCACGGATGGTTTTGTTTAAATCAGCTACTGCCTGGGTGATACGCTGCCGAGCCATGGGCGTATCGTCTTCCATCAATAAACGGGCATGCTCGAGGGTAAGACCCACTGCATAAATGGATTGGATAACTCCATCATGCAGGTCCATACCGATACGTTCACGTTCTTCCAACACTGCCAGGCGTCTCTGCTGCACATTCAGCTCTACATTTTC
>JBDKSY010000346.1:0-12382 GCA_039680395.1 Anaerolineaceae bacterium
TCCAGGAATACAACCAGACCAGCAAAGGTAAACAGGTAACCAAGGACGATGCCAGAACGCTCACCTTTCTTATCCGCCCACCATCCACCAGGGATATTCATGATCATGGTAGCAATGCCATAGAAAGATATCAACCATCCAATCTGCTGCACCGACATGCCACCGATATCTTCCAGGTAGAGAGGCATCAGGTTGAATGACATGGAAAACGCAATGTCTCTTGATCCATCGGTGATGATAAGCCACGTGATAAGGCCGCCAGCAAACATCAGCCCTATCATGGTACCCAGATTTGTTTTCAGGCTTGAGAATGTTAGTTTTGTTGGATGAGCTTCATGCCCACGCGATGCGGTTCGTGCCATTATCACTCTGATGACAGTAGCGATGGTGTATAAGATCAGCGCAATTAGCAACATGAAGCGAAAGCCATATACATCCGCTAACCAGCCTCCCAGGGGAGGTCCTACAATTACAACGATTTGATAGATAGATTGGCTGATGCCAAACACCTTGGCTCGATTTTCTTCGGCTGACTGTTCAGCGATGAAAGCATTGAAACTAGGTCCTACTAATGAGCGGGTGATCGAACCAAATCCTTCACCCAGCAACACCCACTGCCAGGTGGGAGCAAACAGGATCCCAAAGTAGGAAAGGATGCCTGCCACACTGCCTATAGCAATACTGCGCAGACGTCCTAAATTATCTGAAAGCCAACCACCCAATATCTGCATGGCGAGAGGAATAATTTGCGATAGCGTAAAGAATAATCCCACCTGTGCAACAGATGCGTTCAATTCTTTAAGATAAAGCGGCAATAAGGTGCCATACATATTTCCGGCTATATTAGCCAGGATCATAGCCACCATGAACAGCTTCATCATATTGTTGAGCAATGGTTGTCGTTTTACTGCTACGTTCTCTGTTGTTATGTTTTCCATGGTTCTTCATTTTCCTGATTTATCATTACTTAACGGATACTGCTTCATTAAGAATTTACTAATTATTTAGTATGCACATCTGCTGACTGGAATTATTGCAATGATTTTCTATTGCAATGGTCTCAAACTTGGTGTTCGATGGCAGAAAACTATAATTTTTGTTTTCTGATATACCATCCATCAGATCTTCTTTCTGATAAACCAACACCTTTTTGAACATACCGTTTTCAACATCGTTGAATAGCTGCCGCCGTCCAGGACGATCCAGATCAGCCATGCTGGCAACATCTATATATACGGCAATAAGCTTTTCAAGTTGCATTGTGCATGTTATCCACTGTAGACCTGCCAGGAGATGATGGCGTGCTTCGAAAGAATACCGCTGGTCGTCAAGTATTCTTCCGCATACGTAAAAACCAAAAGCATCATCTTCGCCAATTGCAGCGTGGTTCAAATAAACTACCCTGTGTCCACCAGACTGCATCATAATTTCAAACATGGCTGACCTCCATACGAACTGCAAACAAAAAAGACTACGATGTCCCGTAGCCTTTTGCCTTTTAAAAAAATCAGGCCACGGGTTTGGAGTGTCCCGTGGCCGCGATGATCAAAATTTAAAATCTTAATCGCAAACAGGCGCACTCCGAGAAGGTATTAAAACGGCGATACCGTCGTTCGACCAATTGAATGTATCTACAAGAAATTCCATAAAAGTCTACTTCCCTTCTTAAGAATAAAATTAACGTTGAAATATTATCATAGATATTTTCTATCTGTCAAGGATTTTTCACAATGATTTCGGAGAAATTTGTCCAATTTCTAAAATTACTTATAGTTTTCTGCCAAATATTGGATCAAAATTACCTTTTCTTCCTCTGATAAGGAGGCTCCCTTCCCCATCATTCGTTCAACCGTTGTGGTCCATCCTGCCTGATCTTTCTTTACCGAAGTCACTCTATCCAGGGTATGGCACTTTACACATTTTGATTCAAGGATCGCTTTCCCATCTGCAGAAGAAGCATTGGTGACCACCGGTTCGGTAGGATTTCCAGTTGCTCCTTCGGGCTGGGTGGAAGTGATCTCGCTAGTAGAAGGAGCCTGCGTGGGTGGTTTCACAGTCTCCTTACCCTTTCCTCCACAGCTAATGATAAGCAGAACTACAACAACGACTATCACGAATATGAATACTTTTTGTTTCATGGAAATCCTCCAGAAATTAGGAATACTATTAAGTATTATAAGAAAAATTGATCCTCATGGATATATTCTCTGGGTATAATACTCCTATGAATCGCGTCCTTGAATTTGCCCACACCAGGCTGAACATTGCATTTTCTCCTCGTCAGGTAGAAGCATGTAAAATTTATGAACAATTACTTCTGGAATGGAATGAAAAGATAAACCTTACTGCCATTCGTAGTCATGACGAAATTGTTGCCAAACATTTCATTGATTCCCTTTATTGTCTGGAAGTAATGACGAATCCTTCTCCAACCAGCCTTATTGATGTCGGCACAGGTGCGGGTTTCCCGGGACTGGTTCTCAAAATCGCAATCCCTTCCCTTTCTTTGGTTCTTGTTGATTCTGTGGGAAAGAAAACAGATTTCTGCCAGCAAGTAGTGGATATCTTAAAATTGGATAATGTCACCATTGTTCAGGCAAGAGCTGAAGAAGTAGGTCAAAATCCTCAATTCCGTGAAAAGTTTGATTGGGCAGTTGCCCGGGCAGTAGCCAGCCTTCCCATTTTAAGCGAATATTTGCTTCCACTTGTTCGGGTGAAAGGATGTATGTTGGCTCAAAAAGGTGAAAGCGGACCATTGGAAACCCAGCAATCCACCCATGCATTCAGCAAGCTGGGTGGCAGATTACGAAAAGTGCATCCTGTTATACTTTCCAGTGTGGCAGAACAAAGGTATTTAATCGTTGTAGAGAAAACACACACTACCCCACCTGAATATCCCCGCCGTGTGGGTATTCCAACAAAGAAACCTATTCTATAGATACTCTTCCCCCTTGAATATTCCAGATGGTATTGGGATGGATGAAATCTTCCCGGAATTGACTTCTATCCGCAGTGGTCAAGATTGCCTGCTCACTGTTTTCCAGGAAGCTCAACAGGTCGTGTCTCCTGTTCTGGTCCAGCTCTGCCAGGGTTTCATCTAAAAGTAATACAGGCCAGCTACCACACTTTTCTTTCAGCCACTGCACTTCAGCCAGTTTTAGAGATAATAATGCCGTCCGCACCTGTCCACGTGAGCCAAAATCGCTCAAATCAACACGGTTGCTCAATACCCGCATCTCATCCCGATGAGGTCCAATAGTGGTGGTACCCCGGAAAATCTCTTCTCGACGGATGCTTTTCAACCGTGCCAGAAAACCGTTCATAATATCCACCTGGCTGAATGAATCTCGTTTCACATCCACCTGCATAGGTAATGCAGCCTGGTTTTGTTGTTGCGCGGCTGGTTCATATGCAGGCTGATATACCAGTCGTAATACTTCTTCGTTGCGGGTAAGCTGTTGATGGATCCTGGAAGCGAGCAACTCGACTTCATCAATGGTTGCTATGCGGTCATGCATGATCTGCGCTCCACGTTTTGCGACTATTTCATCCCAGAACAGCAATTGCTCATCATCTCCCCCCTTTTCTCCTAATTGCTTCAACAAAGCATTCCGTTGTGTTACTGCCTGGTTATATTCACTCAATGCCTGAGCATATCCTGGTATCGCCTGTGAGATCATCAGATTCAAGTATCTGCGTCTTTCTTCTGGCCCACCTTCCAATATTCGCATCATCTGTGGAAGGAGCAAGACAGAATTAAAGAAACCAATACTTTCATGAGCAGACCGCTTGATATTATTAAGCAGGATCTCTTTGCGGGTTCGCAGTCCTCCATTGCCATTCACTTCTTTGATGACGCGGATTTCCATCTTGTGTTGCTGTCCCTGCCGATTGAATTCAGCAACGATCCTGGCAACCGCAACAGGTTCTTCACAGGCAATGAAATTGATCAATTGCCGGTCGTTGGCAGCCTGAAATGAGGTGAATGTCGAGAGAAAATAAATCGCTTCAAGAATAGTAGTTTTTCCTTGCGCATTGTCTCCCACCAACAAAACGACCCGCCTTGGTACATCAATATCCAGGCGGGAAAAGATACGGAAGCTGGTCAGAGAAAGGCGGGTCAGGTACATATCATTCGCGAATATCTTCGATTTCTTCTTGTGTAGCCTGCCAGACTTTTACTGCTTTATCGGTAAATAAGATTCCATCAAGATGATCAAATTCATGCTGGAAAATTCGTGCGGTCCATCCTTCCAGTTTGTATTTCACAACTTTCCCTTGCTTGTTCTGTCCTTTTACCACTACCTGTTGGTGCCGTTCTACATCACCGGCCAGCCCAGGAATGGATAAGCAGGCTTCAGTACCAATGACCATTTCTTCTGAGGCTTTGATTATCTCTGGGTTGGCAAATACATACAGCTTTTTTGGGGCATTTTCATCATTTTCATCCCCAAATTCCATTACAAGTAAACGCATGGAAAGACCAATTTGTGGGGCAGCCAGACCAACACCAGGAGCTTCTCTCAATGTCTCAACCATATCATCTACAAGGGTCTGAAAATCTTTATCAAAAACTGTTATTTTATGCGCTTTTCTTCGCAGCACAGGTTCTGGTACATAAACGATTTGTCTTAATGCCATGATCAACCTCTACACATCATTCTTTTGCGTTTTTTCTGGGGCTATTGTACCTTGATTTTCAGGATTTTGTTCGTCTTGAATGACTTGCGTTTCCTGCTGTGGCATCTCCTCCCCTTCATTTTCCTGCTCTGGCTGTTCTTTTTCAAAATCGAGCAATACCTTGTTATATGCTTCTATCCATTCACGGATCCGTAGTTGCTCTGCCTTTTCCTCTTCCAGTTTGCTTTTATATTCGCGAGCATACAAACGATGAAATATCTCGCGTTGCACCTCTGATGGATTAAAAACATTGTTGAAGGTCAACTGGTTATCACCAATCAGAATATAAACCGTTCCAAAATTTAAAAGGACTCCCAAAAAGCCATTACGTTTGAAATTAATGCTTTGAATATTCTTTAAGGGTGCAGCTCGCTTATCTTCAGTTCCCAATGGTTTCTTGTACACATCAATAACCTGATCATCGGTTACAACATAATAATCATTCTGCCAGTCCATGAATTGATAAGCCCACCACATCATATCTGCCAGATCGAGCATCCCAATGACGATCACTGTACTGATCAAGCGAAAAGAATCGATCACTCCCACTAATCTGGCTAACAGGATGAGCTGTAGAAAAAGAAAAACCATGAATGGAAAGAATGTCTTCCGAAGCAGAATGATCCAATGTGTGCGATAAGTGATGTTTCCACCTTGCTCAAACCGCAACATGAAAAGACTTGCCAGCCATTGGCCTAACTTTTTTCTCTGCAGGTGTTCTTTTTCAACCGGCAATTCTTTCACCGAGGGTTCTCCAATTAACTGACTTTTTAAAGCAACTGCCATTTGCTCAACCCGTTCGCGCCTGCCAATGGGCATCATCGGCTGCCGTTGCAAATAGGAGATTGCTTCGGCAACCAGTTCGGGCTGGCGTATAGCAGGAAGTGTGATCACACCGGTATAAGTGCGGACAGAAAGTTCACCAAACTGGAATATTCTGCCAATCTGGCTGGTATCTCGTCCTACCGAAAGTACTGCATTGATAGGTGCTTCTTGCCGGCTGTCATACAGTAATATGATGCGCTCCTGAAATAGGACTCTCCGGTTGGTTACAATGGAATAATCGTTACCCCAATCAATCCAGAGAAGAATTCCCCAGATGAGCATCGCAAAGGTAAGCCCACCTGCCAGACACCAGGCAAGGATATTACCTGGACTTGTGCTGGACAAGAATAAAAGTACAGCCATCATACCTGTCATCCACACAGCAATTGGAGTGATCAATGACCAGAAGAGAACAGCCGGATGACGACGGTCGGCAAAGTAGAAAGTTTCATCCACTTCTTTCCATGGAAAGCGGTTTTTATGAGCGAATCGTGTCGCCTGAAAGTATGATTCTAGAGGTTCTATCAATACGGGATATTGATGTAATAAGGATTGGATATGCTTCAGGTTGAGACTGATAACGATCACTGCATCATCGGCTGTTGCGGTTGACCATCTTCGTAGTGCATCAGTGCCTTCCATACCAAAAAGAGTTCCCGTCCGAACCTTTTCAGTTGAAACGATCTTTCCAGCAGCATTCTTGCTCGTTAATGTCACATTGCCATGCGCAAGGATATAAATTCGATTGGCAATTTGCTTCTGTTGATATATGGATTGTCCTGTTTCATACTGGTAAATAGCTGCATGCTTGAATACTTCATCCACATCCACAGGTTCCAGTAGATGAAAAGGATATGTCGCCTGTAAAACTGAGATAAGTTCGCTTGGATCCAGCAGCATGATATTAGTATATCAGACGAGTTTACAAAGAAAAAACGGGGCAGCAGATTAGCTGCCCCGTCGGCATGAGTTACTTATGTTCCTTTTTTGTGAACACCAGTTGCTTCTCTTCATTCAGGCTTACTTCGATGATATCACCATTGACATATTCGCCACCAAGCAGCTTGATGGATAATGGACTTTCTATTTGTTTCTGCAAGACTCTGCGTAATGGCCTGGCACCAAAGGCTGGATCATACCCAATTTCAGCCATATAATCACGGACTGCGTCACTTAGTTCTACTGTCAAGCCATGTTCAGCAAGCCGCGTTTGAATTTCCTTCATTTGTAACACAACAATTTCTCGCATTTGCTCCAGGGTCAGCGGTGAGAAGATGATGATCTCGTCTACACGGTTCAAGAATTCTGGTCTGAAGGTGCTCTTCAGGGCTTTATCAATCTTGTCATGCTCCTGGCGCTCTTCACTGTTGGTGGATGACTGTAGGAATCCCAACGTACCACCTTTTCGAACGAATTCAGTACCCAGGTTGCTTGTCATGATCAACACAGTGTTGCGGAAATCAACCAACTGCCCCTGACCATCCGTTAACCGGCCATCATCCAAAATCTGCAATAAAGCATTCCACACTTCTGGATGTGCTTTTTCGATTTCATCGAACAGGATCACGCGATAAGGACGCCGCCGGACTGCCTCTGTCAATTGCCCGCCCTCTTCATACCCAACATATCCAGGAGGGGCACCGAAAAGTCGGCTGACCGTATGCTGTTCGCGATATTCGCTCATATCCAGGCGGACAAGAGCATCTTCATCATCAAACATGAATTCTGCGAGAGCTTTTGCCAGTTCCGTCTTGCCTACACCCGAAGGCCCAATAAATATGAATGAACCAATAGGACGTCGAGGATCTTTTAAACCAGATCGGGCACGGCGAATGGCATCAGCAATGGCGGAAATAGGTTCTTCCTGTCCGATGATGCGTTCATGCAGGCGATCTTCCATGTGAAGCAGCCGTTCGGTCTCAGATTCCATCATCTGAGTTACGGGAATACCTGTCCACTGGGCGATCACCTGAGCAATATCATCCACATCTACTACTTCATCCAGCTTATGTTCCTCTTCCCACTTATCACGCTGGGTATTGAATTGTTCTTCCAGGCGCAGCCGTTCTGCTTTCTTACGAGCAGCCCTTTCATAATCGCGTTCATTGCCAGCCTGTTCTTCTTCTGCTACCAGCCGGTCTAGTTCACTTTTCATTTGTTTCAAGTCATCAGGCAGCGAATACAAAGCTACGCGCAACTTGGCTGCTGCTTCATCCATCAAGTCTATTGCCTTATCCGGTAAGTGACGATCAGTCACATACCGTGCGGATAATTGCGCTGCTGCCGTAAGTGCTTCATCAGAAAAATGTACTTTATGATGGGCTTCATACCTGTCTCGAATGCCGTGCAGCATCTTGATCGTATCTTCTACCGATGGCTCATCAACAAATACCGGTGCAAACCTGCGTTCAAGCGCAGTATCCTTTTCTATGTATTTGTGATACTCATCCAGCGTCGTTGCGCCTACGCACTGTAATTCGCCACGGGCTAAGGCAGGTTTCAACATATTGGATGCGTCCATCGCACCCTGTGCAGCACCCGCCCCAACGACCGTGTGCAATTCATCAATGAACAGGATGATCTCACCAGCTGCTTTCTGTACTTCCTGGATCGCAGCCTTTAAACGTTCCTCAAATTCACCTCGGAACCGGGTACCAGCGATCATTGCCCCAAGATCCAATGAGATGACTTTCTTGCCACTTAATATCTCAGGCACATCATTTTTGGCGATCTTTTGTGCCAGTCCTTCGATGATGGCTGTTTTCCCTACACCTGCTTCTCCGATCAAAACAGGGTTGTTTTTCGTTCGGCGAGAAAGCACCTGCATCACCCGCTGGATCTCATTATCTCTACCAATGACTGGATCGAGCTTCCCTTCGCGTGCCATAATGGTCAGGTCATGCGAATATTTTTCCAATGTCCGGTATCGTACTTCGGATTGTGGATCTGTAATTCGCTGACCACCGCGCAATTGTACGATCGCATCGTTGACCCTTTCACGGGTCAGCCCTGCGCCTTCCAGTAAACGAGCGGATGGAGTATTCTTTTCATTAATTATTGCCAAAAAGATATGCTCAGTAGAAATATATTCATCTTTTAAGCGACTTGCTTCTTCATTTGCCTGATCAATGATCCGCTTCACCCCAGGTGTAATAAATATCTGACCAGGACCACTTCCATAAATCCCGGCTTTAGGGCTGGTTCGCAATATATAATCCAGACGCTCTACAAGCGCAGAAGGGTCTACTTTCAAAATCTCAAGGATCTGCGTTACCATGCCTTGAGGTTGTTCGATCAACGCTAAAAGGATGTGCTCCGTATCTATCTGGTTGTGGCCATATCGTTGTATGATCTCCGCTGCGCGTTGTGCAGCTTCCTGGGCACGTTCTGTAAAACGATCAAATCGCATCATAAGTTGTATTCCTCATTGCAATTATTCAAATCATTCATTAAATTTCTTCTGATCCCATTCTTAAAAATTATAGCATGCACCGCATTAACAAATCAAAAATATCATGTAAGAGTTATATAAGAGTACAATATCTCTGTGACCAAAGGACAACCATCTCCACTTACTCATATTAGAGCTCTTCGCTCTCCTCAAGATTTACTTCCTGTCGCAGATGTCATTGAGCAATGTTTTGCCTCTACCCTGGATGAAGATGGTAGAGATTTCATCCGCCAATTGCGAAAAGCTGGCAGAATTGCCTTATCTGAAGAAAGATTACCCTTTGAAAGGGAGCAAGATTTATACCCTTTACAAGGGTTTGTCTGGCTTGATGAAGATCAAATTGTGGGTAATTTATCACTTATCCCTTTTATCTTTCATGATCGTACATATCAATTGATCGCGAATGTTGCTGTACTCCCCCAATTCCGAAATCAAGGCATCGGACGGGCACTTACTGAACACGCAATTGATCAAGTCCGCAAATCTGGCAACAATGAAATATGGCTTCAAGTCAGAGATGACAACCCAGTAGCACAACATTTATACCAGACTTTAGGCTTTCGGGAACATTACCGTCGTGATACCTGGCTTCTCGATGCACGTCAGGTGGCGCCCATTGCCAAAAGTTCAAACATTATCATTACCACACGCCGATCATCCGATTGGAAAAACCAGCAAAAATGGCTGCAAAATAATTATCCGCAAGATATAACCTGGAATTTTCATCTGGAAGAATCGCGTTTTGAACCAGGATTCTGGAAAGGCTTACAAAACCTGATTAAAGTGAATGTATTGCATCACTGGGCAGCCAGAAAAAATGACAGGTTGCTTGGATTAGCTACCTGGGAAGCCACCCGACACTTTGCTGATGTCTTATGGTTAAGTGTTGATCCCGAAGTGCAGGAAATCGCCATTGATGCATTACTGCAGTATTTTCGCAGCGAGTTCTTTTCCATAAGACCAGTACAGATCAACTATCCAGCGAATGAAGCACGCCAGGTCTTTCTTAATAATTCCTTTAAACTACAACACACCCTGATCTGGATGAAATTCACATCAGAAAGTTGATTTCCTAGAATTTCTGGGGTACATTTCTTGTATAGATGGCATAATGTGTATGGAGGTAAAAATGAAAAGATTTCTCATCCGTCTTGCCATTAACGCCGTTGCTTTATATGCCGCTTTAACGGTCATGAGCAATCATGGAATAACTCTGCTCGGCAATAATTGGGCAAATATCATCATTCTAGCGTTGATCTTTGGAGTGATCAATGCCACCATCAAACCACTCCTGGTAGTACTTGGCTGCCCCTTTATAATTCTCACTTTGGGTCTGGGAACCTTATTGATCAATACTGGATTATTTGTACTGGTAGGTGAGATAGGGAAACTTTTCAATTTTGGTTTCACAGTTAGTGGGTTTTGGCCTGCATTCCTGGGTGCACTGATCGTGTCAGTTGTCAGTTTTCTTTTGGGGTTGTTTTTCAAAAAAGCATAAAATGGATTTTTATAAAACAAAGAGCCTGAAGTTTTTTTCTTTCAGGCTCTTTGTTCATAATCTTTCTATTTTGCAGCAACAGGGGGTGAAAAGCTCAGTACACGATTGTTACCTGAATCAACCACCCATACTTTTCCATCAGGGGCAACCTCAATTCCTCCAACCAATCCAAAACCATCTACTCCTGTGGAATATTCTCCCCAACCATATTTGAATACACCTTCAGCAGTAAATACCAGTACCCGGTATCCTTCAGGGTCAGCTACATAAAGGTTGCCATCTTTATCTACAGAAATATATGGCTTATTTTCTGTTGATTGACCGTACCAACCGGCAATTTCCCATTCTCGAGTTGGAATATAGGTGGTCTTTGCTTCATTTGGAGTGAATTCCTGGATACGTTGGTTCCAGGTATCTGCCACGTAGACATTCCCATTTTGATCCACCGCAAGACCTACTGGCTCATCCAACATACCAGTTTCCATACCGGCTGTACCAAATTTTGTAATATAGTTTCCCTTCAGGTCAAAGATCACAATGCGCTTATTGCCAGTGTCTGATACATAAACGCGTCCTTCATCATCCACAACTACATCACGCGGCCCCCAAAATGCATCAGGGTTGTCTTCCTGCCCAAAATATCCCCACGAGTTGATAAATTTCCCTTCAGCGTTAAAACGTTGAATACGATGGTTCCAGGTATCAGCAACCAGCACGCTGCCATCAGAGGCTACCGCAATTCCCCAGGGTTCATTGAACATTCCAGAAGCAGCATCAGTACCTGATTGAGATCCCCATTCATGAAGGAGATTCCCCTCAGTATCAAAATGCAGGATGCGATTGTTTTTTGTATCCGCAAGATAAAGCGTGCCATCCTTTGCGAATGCAATTCCATGAGGTTCACTAAAGGGTCCTGCTGCTGTGATCGCGCCATCTAAAGTAAAATCGGGCTGCAACTGCATAATGCCACTCGCGTAAGGATCTGTTTCAACTTCGGTATAGGTGACTGGAGCAGCACCATAATCCCAGATCTGGGCGATGATATCTTTTCGGATATACATGCGGATATGATTGGAAGGCTGCCAGGTTGCAAGTGTCAGGTTGTTCCTTCCTTTCACTTTGGCATAAGGTTCATAATCCCTGTTCAACCAAATCTGGTAGATCGCAGACCGCAGGGCGGGATTCTTTAGATCTTCCCATACCTGCTTCACACTCAGGTTGGAATAATCCTCCATAGGCCACCACAAGCGGGTATAGTCATAGTAAACATATTGGTCACGGACGATTGAATCGAGTTTGCTATAATTCGCTGCTCCCACCAGGATAATGGGAGCATCCTTCAGGTCACGTGTGGGTGTTTCGGCAAAATATTGAATATTCGGATATCGCCGTAAATACCACCAGTAGGGATATAGCGATTCGTTGTCATAAGCCACTTTAAGGTCAGTGCCACCGGTAAGCCGTTGAGAAATTTCTTCTACTTGTGACAGGATCTGTTTTGGACCTGTACCTGCATGCGCGTAAACCAGATATTCAGTAGCATATTCATAATTTATGAAGGAAGCTTTAAAAGCAGCTCTGCCAGTCAATATCGCCATAAAAACGAAAAATACCAGCACCACCAGCCTGATGAGATTATTCCAGTGCCAGTTTCGCAGCAGATAAACCAGTCCAGCTGTGCTGCCTGCCAGCCCAAGTAACGCCAGGAGGAAGTTGGCAGTCGCTTCAAGTTGTGTAAGGCTCTGACCAGCAAAAGGTGGTTGATCTCCTAAAAGGCTGCCTAGAGTTCCAGATAGGCTGACAAGGAATAAGACTGCGAGTATGACACTCAATATCGCCCGGTTTCTTTTTAAATCCTTCCAGGGAGTTGAGTCAACCAGATATCCTAATCCCCAGCCTGCAGCTAAAAGCATCGGTAAAGTAATATG
>JBDKSY010000347.1:0-2042 GCA_039680395.1 Anaerolineaceae bacterium
GGAAATCTGTCAATTGAAACAAATAAAAATAAGGGATTCACATTGAAAGTAACGGTGCCAAAAAGATCATGAGCACTTCCATATTGATCGTTGATGATCAGATATTATTTCGCGAAGCTCTGCGAACATTACTTGAAACTCAAGAGGATTTTGCCATCATTGGCGAAGCCGCAAATGGGAACGAAGCAATAGCGATGACGCAGGAATTCTCACCTGAAGTGATACTAATGGATTTGCGCATGCCAGAAATGGATGGCGTAAAGGCGATCGAAATAATTCATGCCGCCTACCCAGAAATTCGTATCATCATGTTGACTACTTTCGATGAAGATGAAGCGTTGTTCAAGGGGTTAAAAGCTGGAGCTGTTGGATATCTATTAAAAGACATGAAATCTGAACAGTTGTTTACATCCATCAGAACAGCAGCCAGAGGAGAATATATATTGGCACCATCTGCCATGTCAAAACTGGTTGAAAAAGTTACCCAAATTGAAGCAAGTAAAAATAGAGAACCTGATACCTCTCTCATAGAACCATTAAGCCAACGTGAAATCGAGGTATTATCCTTGATCGCGATCGGGTTTTCAAATAAGGAAATTGCGTTGAAGCTTGTAATTTCAGAAGGAACAGCAAAAAACCATGTAAGCAGTATATTGTCGAAATTAGGTGCCAGAGACCGCTTGCAGGCAGTGATCAAAGCAAGAGAATGTGGGATTTTATAAACAATGCTAGAAAAATTGACACTCAAATCAAAAACACAGGCAGTTTATCTTTCCATTGGTGTTGTCCTTGTTACCCTGGGAATTGGATATCTACTTGGAACAGATTTGAAGCAGAATTGGATAATTTTCACAGCAGTTCTTTTCGCAGGTTTTATCTTTCTTGTTTTTGGTTTTGCTTCCAATGCTGATGGGCTAAAGATTGCAGGAACCTTTGTGTCTGGCACAGGATTGAGTCTGATATATTTTTCGAATACTCATTTGCCAGCCAATCCGGTTAAACAAATTGGTTTTGGGATTCTTCTCCTGGTATGCTGCTTTATCATGCTGACAATTGTTCTGGGTGGAGTGAAAAGAAAATCGAGACTCTGGCCACTGATCCCTGCGGGAGTGCTTTTTCCGATTTCCATTATTTACTTATTAGAAAAATTAACATTACTTCATTTTGTACTTGCATGTTCTGTTGGTATTGGTATGGCTTTGCTAGGGTGGGGGCTCGTCAGAGGTTGGTTTGGGTTGGTCATACCTGGTTGTATATTAGTTACAACAGGACCGGGTATTTTCTTTGCATGGAAACCTGAAGCTAACCCGGATGGTCTGGCTCAAACTGGTATCATGCTTGTTTGGTTTGCAGTAGGCTGGGTACTCATTGCTTTGATTTCACGATTTCTTTTTGCACAAGTCATCTGGTGGCCACTCATCCCTGGTGGAGTTCTGGCATTTGTCGGTTGGGGTCTGGCGTTAGGTGCGAATTCCAGTAAAGCTCTAGGTTTTGTCGGTGATAGCGGTTCAATTATTGTCATCCTCATTGGATTCTATTTACTATTGCTCAGAAAAGATGTTCACAGGTGATTGAAACCATTAAATAGAGCCAATAATATTATTTCCTTGAAAATATAATGGCATTAACAACTACCCCGAATAATGAAAATAGTCAGAAAAAGTGGTTTGTCATGGCAGCCGTGGCCATGGGAATATTTCTCGCCACGGTTGATTCGAGTATTGTAAATATCGCACTTCCTGTGTTGGTGAAAGAGCTAGACACAACTTTTACCGTTATTGAATGGGTTGTACTAATTTATTTATTGACCATATCCATTTTATTGTTAAGTGTTGGCAGGATCGCCGATATGGTTGGCAAGAAACCAATATATCTGGCAGGTTTTCTGGTTTTTACCGTGGGATCTTTTTTGTGCGGTCTTTCGAATAATGTTTATGCATTGATCGGTTTTCGATCTCTTCAGGCGATTGGTGCCTCTTTTCTCATGGTATTGGGAACAGCGATCATTACAGAAACTTTCCCTTCTACTGAGCGTGGAATGG
>JBDKSY010000348.1:0-5514 GCA_039680395.1 Anaerolineaceae bacterium
GTGGTGGTAGCCTGGCGAACGCGCTCCAGCCGCATTTTCCCCGCACATGAGATAAGAAGTCGGTAATAATCGTAGCGCGTATTATAGCGGAACAGAATGCCATATACATCGTCCACACTGCATAGTGAAGGATATGCAGTGATTTCAAGGTAAAAATCATCCACTGACACTTCTTTTGCCTGACTGGTCAGGGTGATTTTTGCTTTTGATATGGCTAAGGTGATCTCTTTTACGCCATAAGCAATACTACCATTAGTAGTAGTAGATACATTCCACAGAGTGTGGTTGGAAAAATCATCTTCGTAAAATACTGCTCCCAATTCGGGTTTCATATCTGCGGTAGGTGCCAGGGTAGGCACCAGTGTTGAGGTGGAGGTAGGGGTTGTGGGGAACCAGTTCGTCGTAGCCGTAGCAGTTTCGATGGTTTGAGGTGCCAGAGTATTCGTAGCGGTAGGAGGAGCAGAAAGCCCACTGCATCCGCTAACCAGCAAGGTGATCAGCAAAAAGATTGAACAATTCTTCTTCATCTTCATTTCTGATTATACCTGTCCTTAAAATCATCCGTTTATTATTTCTCCTGAAATCTATTACAATGAAATCATGTTACAAGTTATGCTTCTGGGTCCTCCTGAAATCCGCAATGATGATCAACTTCTGCAATTCAAGAGGCGCATGGTGCGCCATTTGTTGACCTATATTGCGTCATCAACTGAATGGGTAAGTCGAAGCGAACTTGCAACCCTCTTTTGGTCAGATGAAGTTGGTCCAATTGCATACAACCGCTTGCGCGACACACTCCGGCATTTGAACAATTCATTGCCGGAAAAGGATATGCTTTTAAAATATGGCTCAATGGTGACCATCAATCCCGAAAAAGTGTACGTTGATCTCAGAGATTTTCAAAATAAAGTATCGTTGATCCGAAGGTCATTACAATTCAGACCAGTGAACAACCCCATTCCCGCGGGTACATTGGTTCTCATGCAAGATGCTGTACAGTTGTGGCGTTCTCCCCGCTTTCTGTTTGGTATTGATCTCCCTCCTGAAGGAGAGTATGCTGAATGGGTGATCAAAACCGGGCAGAAATTGGAGCTCGATCGCCAACATTTGCTGATACAACTGGCTGAACAGGCTCTGGTATTTGGATCACCATTGGCAGCACTGGATTGGGTAAGCATGGCTCTTCAAACGGATGACATGGACCCAGATTTGAACCAGCGATACGCCGAAATTTTGGTTCACCTGGACCGTGTTTCTGAAGCGCGAAGCCATTTGAGAAACCTCAAGAAACAATATGATGCACAGAATTATGGAGAGCTTCCTCCAGCTTTAGAACGACTAAGCAAAAGTTTACAGAATCCACCTCTTAAAAAGCCCCCTGAAATTGAAGTCAGGCCTGAGAAATCCTATACTGAAATTCCTTTTATTGGTCGTGCTTCCCCATTAAATGAGTTAGAAAAAGCTATCAAAGATGGTGAAAGTTCGCTTTTATTTGGAGAAGCTGGTTCAGGAAAGAGCAGATTGCTCCGTGAACTAAAAAGTCGTATTCCTGCCAACTATCGCTTTATGCTCATGCAGCCCAGGAAAAATGAGCGCGATATGGCATATCATACGATAGGGGAAATGCTCCGGCAATCCGTGAAAAAAGAAGAATGGCTAAAACTCAAACCGGAATATCTTATCCAAATGGTAAGGTTACTCCCGGAATTGACTGAATTATTGCCAAGAGGAGCTTTAACAACAGGAGTTTACCCGGAAGACGCCAGAGCGATCATGGTTGACGCCCTGCATCAGATCATGCAAATATGCAGCCAATTAAAAAAGGTGGTTCTGGTTCTTGACGATGCACAATGGTGCGATTCAGCTTCATGGAATGCGATCACATACCTGGTGGAAAAGGCATTTTTTCATAATTCAGCAACGTTCATCCTTGCTGCACGCCCAGAAATCCCTGACGCCATGGTTGAACAATTCATCTCAGATTTTCGATCAAAAAGCCTTTTGCAGGTGATCAAATTAGAGCCTTTGGGTGATGAAGAGATCAGTCAGATCGCTTATTTTCTGATAGGTGAAAAGCCAGACCCCGAGCTTGTTCACCAATTGAAGAAATCCAGCGGTGGAAACACTTTATTCTTGATAGAAATTCTCCGCGCTGCATTGAGTTCAACACCTGAAAGCAGTATCTCACAAAGAGTCCTTCATGTCCCAGCTACTCCTACCATGGCAGGGATCATCCATGACAGGTTGGAAAGACTTTCACAAAATGAAAGAACATTACTCAATATTGCTGCATTATTTGGCGATACTGTTCAACCCTGGCTGTTAGAGAAAGTAAGTGATTTTTCACCATATTTAGTTGCAGATACCCTTGAAACCCTGGAAAAGGAACAGCATTTATTACAGATCAAGGCGCAAGAACCCGAAATCTTATACACTTTTATTCATGAGAAGATCCGTGATGCAGTCGTACAAGAAATTTATCCTCCACGAAAACGTTTGTTGCATCAGCGTATTGCAAAGGTTTTGATATCAGAAGGGTTCACAACTTTTTCTTCCGTTGCACAAATTGCTGAGCATTTAGAGCAGGCTGGAGCGATGACCCAATCCATTCCCTATCGCCTTCGGGCAGCTCGTGATGCCTGGCAGATGCTTTCACCAGAAGATTGTTTCAGCCATCTCAAGCACGTAGAAGCTTCATTAAAATTACTGGATAATTCTGCTTCTGCCCAGGATATTTATTCTGTGTATTCCCCATGGGGAGAGTATTCTGTTGCTCTGAATGATCTCAAAAGCATGCAACGTGTATATGAA
The DNA here is from genome assembly GCA_039680395.1 of Anaerolineaceae bacterium. Classification (GTDB taxonomy): domain Bacteria; phylum Chloroflexota; class Anaerolineae; order Anaerolineales; family Anaerolineaceae; genus UBA4782. Next base: position 2,812 of record JBDKSY010000348.1, read on the forward strand.
ATCATGCTGCTTTCTGGCGAAAAAATGAATGATCCCACATTAATGGGAGCAGGATTAAGTGGAAAGGGATTGTTACATGCTTATTCAAGAGAGATGGATGCATCTTTGGAATTTCTGGAACGCGCCAGCCAATTTTTAGAATTAAGCGATTCTATTTTGGAAAAGATGACCGTTGCGTCTCGCAAAGCCAAGATGTATATGTTTGCAAGCAATTATCTACAGGCAGAACAGGCATATCGGCAGGCTTTGCAGGTTTTTGAAGATGCAGGAAAACCATCTGAATGCCTGAGTTTGAAATCTGAGATTTCTAATGAGCTGGCTTTCATTCTTTCGCTTACAGGAAAACCCGAGGAATCCATTAAGCTGGCACGAAAGAATTTAGTCGCCAGTGACATTGAATTTAATCAGACTGGAAAATTGGGGGCAAATATCCAGATTGCGATTGACCAGTATTATCTTGGAAATTACCTTCAGGCAATCCAGGCTGCCAGCAATGATCTTGAAGCAGCGATAGCATTACGAAACGGCACAATGATCATGTATCTCCATTTGATCATTGCCCGGTGTGCTCTTTCTATGGGTCGAATAACGGAATGTTGGCAGCATCTACAGGCGATAAGAAGCCTTGAAAGAAAGTACACCTGTATTGAAGTCTCTCGAACGGCTCATACTGTCTGTGGTGAATTATTTAGCTGGCTGGGGGCTTATACGCTGGCGATGCAAGAATTCGAAGCAGGTATTTCTACTTCCAATAGCCTGGAAGTTTTGGATAATCGCCTGCATAACGGGATGATGTTGCGATACCTGGGTGAAATCCAAAAAGGTGACCAGATGGTCAAGGCGGCTTTGGATGAAGCGCGTGTCAAAAATTCAGCATCCATTTATCTTCTGGGAGAGTTGTATGATGTCTCCTGGTATATCCGTACAGGGAAAAACACAGAAGCAAAAAAAATAATGGACACTTGTGAGCTGGAAATCATTTCCTCGGAAATGATTGCTCCAAAACTTTATCTTCTTTTGTTAAAGTGTTATCTTGCAAAAAATTTGTGTCAACCTGGTGAAACAAAAACGTTCGCACAGCAAGCCGTAAAGCACGCTATTGGGTTTAATTCTACCTGGATTGAACTACATGCCAGAAGGATGCTGTGGAAAATCGCACAAAACCCGAGAGAAAAACAGCATCAGGCGGAAGAAATAAAAGCAAAAATGGAAAGCATGACCGAAGGGGTTCAGGATACATTGCTTTCAAGTCTGTTAAGTAAATTTCAAAAAGGGTTCTTGCGGTAGGCAATTTGAGATATTATGTCCTCGATTTGTCCACGCTTGACTGCTATTATATTCTTAGAGAACACGGCGTAGCCTGCACTTACACATAGCACAGGGGCTATGTGTAAAAAGGTCGCTAGCGAGAGGGGTTCATAACCGCTAACGACCTTTTTTATTAATCTGTCTTCATAAATGCAACTGTCACACCATCGCCCCCTTCACTCTCCTGCCCGGTCTCAAAACCTCGCACATGAGGAGAATGCTTCAATTCATCACGGATCACCTGACGTAATCTCCCAGTGCCTTTTCCATGAATGATGCGCACAAAAGGCTGCCCAGCCAGATAGGCAGCTTCGATATGGTCTCGCATTGCTTCGATTGCATCCTCCGCCCGCTGTCCACGCAGATCCAATTCCATTCCTGGCGAAGCGTGCAATCCGAAAGTACCAGGTTTGCTGGTGCCAGGCTGAACGGCATCTGCCATTGTTTCTTCCTCTTCCGTGGGTCTCAAACGCTGAATATCTGCCAGCCTGGCTCTGGCTCGCAGAGGTCCCGCCTGCACTTCGACCATATCGTCTGTGATGCTGGTCACTTTACCCAGAAGGTTCAAGCTGCGCAGGCGTACTTTTTCGCCAACTTGAAGCACATCACTGCGTGGAGAAGGTGTTACCTGCCTGCGCACTGGTTTCTGCACGATGTCTTCGATATTCTCTACCTCTTGCTGCAGGCTCTTCACCTGTTCCAGCGGCTGGCGGGCTTTTTGTAGAGACTTCCGCACTTCATCCAGCTCTGCTTTCAGGTCTGCCAGTTCGCCTTCGGCCTGCTGGCGGGCTTTTTCCAGTGTATCCAGGCGTTCATCTTCGATCTTTTCCAACTGTCCAGCCAGTTCCACACGCATGCGCTCGGCATCCTGGCGGGCTTTTTCTGCTGCATTGCGCGCCTGGCGTGCAATATCACGCTGGCGGTGAATTTCATCCAGCAAGGTATCCACTTTGAGCTCATCCGGGTGGATCTCTGAACGGGCTGCTGCCAGTATTTCCGATGGTAATCCCAATCGTTCTGCGATCAACAAGGCATTCGACCTGCCAGGGAGCCCGATCATCAGGTGGTATGTAGGGCGCAGTGTTTTCAGGTCAAACTCCATGCTGGCGTTGGTCACACCCTGGGTGACGTGAGCGTATGTTTTCAATTCAGGGTAGTGGGTGGCTACCAGGTTGGGTACGCGTCGTTGCACAAGGAAATCCAATAGAGCTCGTGCCAGGGCTGCTCCTTCCTGAGGGTCGGTACCAGCACCCAATTCATCCAGCACAACCAGGGTATTTTGCCTGGCTGCCTTGAAAATGCGTGCAATATTGGTTATATGCGCTGAAAAAGTGGAAAGTGACTGCTCAATGGACTGTTCATCCCCAATATCAGCAAATACATCCTCGAAAATAC
>JBDKSY010000349.1:0-4334 GCA_039680395.1 Anaerolineaceae bacterium
TAGAACAGGTACAGTTGGTTTTTCTACAGTATCTTCAGCTTCAGGGTAAATAAAGCTTCGCAGATCACATGCGGTCAATTCAGCACAAAGTACAAGAATTACTATCGCATGAAGTATTCGAGTAAAGGATGGGATAATGCTACGTTGCATGAAATTTACCCAATGAATATCCATTATCAAGTCATCAGACTTGTGATTTTCGAAAAGTCTGTTGTATTTGATTCTCTTGCGCGGCTAATGCACCTAAAACACCATTAATGAAGCGTGGAGCGCTATCAGAGCCAAATAATTTGGCTAGTTCAATCGCTTCATTTATTGCTACTTTGACTGGTGTGCATCTTTCAACTCCAAACTCCCAGAGAGCAATTCTCAAAATATTGCGGTCTATCACAGCCACTTGATCCATAGGCCATTCGGGAGCATGTTGCGCTATTAATTCATCTAATTGAGTGATAAGTGGCAATACTCCCTGAACAATTTGTAAGGCAAATTGGACCAAGGTATTATCATCAAGAGGGGTTTCTTCAATTCTATCTTTGAATACTTCTCCAACAGGATGTCCAGTAAGATCAAATTCGTAAAGTACCTGCAAAGCAATGGAACGCGCTTTTGTGCGTGATTTCATATTTTATTATTAATTTACCGTTTCGTAATCAACATCCTCAACATGGACATTGATCCAGCCAATTTCCATTCCAACCATTTCAGAAATTGCTCTGGAAACCTGGGTTTGAATTTCATGGCAGATATTGCGAATATTGAGATCTTTCTTGACAATCACATGGATCTCTACATTTACCTGATCATCTTCGATCTCTACAAACACACCATCATTCGCATTTTTGACGAAAATCCTATCAACCGTTGTGGGGATGGGCGCAAGCCGAGATACTCCCTCAACACTTAATGCAGTCAAACGGGCAATCTGGGTAAGCACATCAGGTGCAATGGTTGTTTTCCCTGGTGGACGATTGTTTATGGTCATTTTTACTCCGTGTACAAATAATTTCTTTTCGTTATCCTATAGCATTATAACAATATTTACAATTTACGGTTACGCGAGCGGCAACAATGGAATGGTATTTACTGCATTTGGAATAACCGCAATGGTGGGTTGTATTGATTGTTTTGATAGAAATTCTTTCGCTGTAGATAAAGCATCTTGTAATGAATTTGCTGGCGTCATATACCACGACCTTACAATTTCTGGTGAGATATTTGAAACCAAAATGACATTTATCCGGCTCAATATCCGGGCGGTTAAAAAGGCTTTATGGGGTCCAATTTGAAATGGCGTTGTTGACCATTTATGCAACACATTAAGAGGGCTTGAAGTGCCTTTCATGAACGATTCAAAACCAACACTTCCTGAACCATCCCTGCATTCTGCGGCCAATATCAAGACACCATTATCTTTTGTGATCATTGCGGCATGGGTCATTGCTTTCTGCGCCTGATAAAAATTGATATCCTTTGGATATCCTCCAGCAGAAGCAACCACCAGGTCATATTGGTGAGAAACAGGCACCTGGCAAACTTTTTGACATACAGGGATGCCACTTTTGATAACCTCTATTGGATCACCAGCCAAAACTTCGATAATCTCGCGATGGTCGTTCAATATGGCATTCAGAGCCAGATCTACACCTATCATCTTGCCGATCTCTTCGACATCCTGGCGCATAGGATTATCTTCGTATCTGCCAGTGGTACAGTTGGGATACGGTAAAAGAGAATGATTTGCCTGGATGGTAGCCATGCCAGTCAGTCCAATGGAGGCCGTTTTGTGACCACCCGAAAAGCCCATAAAATGATGTGGTTCGATATTCCCTACGATGATCCGATAATCGGCAGCGTAAAAATCTTTATTGACAAGAACAGGTGTATGGTTTTCTTTAGTTTCGCCCAGATGAACCAGATTGGCATCATCCTTACAATTATGCGAGCTTACTTTGTAAAGGTCAGATAAGTTATCAGGAAGCACCAAGGAATATTCTTCCGGCTTCGTTGGTGTGTGCGTGCCAGTCGCGATTATAAATTGGATATTTTCAGGTAATATTCCTTTATGGCGAAGCCAATCCAGTAGAGGAGGTAGTAATACGGAGTGGGGGACTGGGCGAGTTTTATCATTGATGGCTATTGCTACAGTAGCAGAAGAATTGAGTTTTTCAGCGTGAATATTTCCCAAACAACAATCCAATGCCTGTTTGACAAGGGTCAATGGGGTATTTTCGGCAGAAATGGAAGTGGGGAGCACCCAATCTATATATTCCGTCTGTGAAAGGGTTGTAGTTATCAAAGTCGAGCCGTATTTTAAAGTGATTTCTGACATAGAGAATTTATCCTGTGAGAAAAAGCAAAGTAATTACAGTCCGTATTTCTGTATCAAGCATGGGAATAATCGATTTTGCGCATAGCATTATTGTTTGGCAAATGGATTGCTGGCGTGAGGGCTACCATTTCTCGAATATACGAAGGCCTGAGAGAATGATCGTCACCAATATGATGGATTGGGGGCATGATAACTCGGTTATCAACCAGCGAAACGCTTGACTGAATAGAAGAAAGAAGGTTCTTGCTAAAATAGTGACTCATACAGTTGCAGCAAAAGAGTAATGACAAAGAGATGTGGGTTGCTCTGGCAGAAGAACACGTCTAATTATATATGAATCATGAAAATCATTTGTTATCAGTATCTCAGGATAATTTCCTTATTTTTTCGGTTCATTTCTCTTATGCGAAATAGTATTTATTTTAGCCATGCCATACGGGTGGCAAACCTCAAGGATAAAATACATGAACAACTAGGACACTGACATATACCCGAGTATTCTCTCCATAATTCATTTTACAAACAATACTGGTTAAAACCGAAGAGGAAAAGAAAAAAGGGGAAGGCTGATAGGCTAGATATTGCTAATAGTATATTCGTGCTTTTGATAAGTACCATTATGGGAAGCGTGTTATAATTTATAAGAAACAGAAAAATCCCCCTTTTGGAGGTCAAAAATGGAGCTACCAGTAAAAGACAATTTATTAACGATACATGATGCAGCAGAAAGATATTTGAACACCGTCAATTCTGCGCGCAGCAGAAACACTGCGCGCACGTACGCAAACGGCATGTCTCTCTTCTTGTTGATGCTGCAAGAACACGAAATCAAACCAGATGTTACATCTGTCTCTGAGCTTACTGAAGATGCAGTAGCCTGGTTCTGTGCAAGGCTGAAAGATTATTCACCTGCAACAGAACGTCTTTACCTTACAGCTATAGTTGGTTTTTATGATTACCTGGCTGGGGATAACCTTGCGGTCATCAATCTTCCTCGCATTCGCTTGATCATCCGGCAGAGAGCTCGCAGACCTGGTGTTCGGCTTCCACAATTCCCCCAAAACGATTTGGATAAGGTTCTATTATATGCCAGCAACCTGAACGTTGCTCAAAGTGCTGATGATAATGAAAAGCTTCGTAATCTACGCGATAGGGCTTTCTTGCTCACTCTGGCTGATACGGGTTTACGTGTCCACGAAGCATGTGGACTTCGTCGAGGCGATCTTGATTGGAACGAAGGTCGTGCACTGGTCATTGGGAAAGGAGACAGACAGGCTGTGGTGAGATTCTCTAAACGATCTCAAAGCGCATTGAAAGACTATCTGGCTGCGCGTGCGCAACTGGATGGAAGCAGCGGACGACCACTACGCGCACTCCCCCTGTTCGCACGGCATGATCCAGGAGCTGGCAAGAAAGTCAAACCGATCACTACGGCAACAGGCAGGAATATTGTCAACCAGCGTGTTGAAGAAGTATTAGGAAAGGAAGCTGTTGGCAGCATAACCCCCCACTCTTTCAGGCATTACTTTGTGACCCGTGTTTTGCAGGCTTCTGGTAACCTTAAACTGGCACAGGAGCTGGCGCGCCATAAGAATATTGCTGTCACACAACGCTACGCGCATTTGTCTGACAATGAGTTGGATAAGGGCTATATTGACGCAATAGAAGAATAACGCTTTTCCTTAACCCAATAATCCTACCCTGACAACCTGCCCTACAGGATCAATTCCCCAAAAGAGTGGTATTGCACCAAGAATGCCAATCACAATGATCCCAAATAAGATCAGCGTTGGTTTAGCATTCCTTTTTGTGATCAGGAACCAGATCAAGAGAATGAGCAATAATGACAGGATATTTGGCATGATTTGGTTGACAATACTCTGAATCGCAAAATTGGTACCCCCGATGCTGAATACAACAGGCGTCGAAACCTTTACAAAATTTGCAGCAAGAAGTCCCATGAGAAAATTGCCAACGATCGGAACACCTTCGATGATCCGAT
>JBDKSY010000350.1:0-6215 GCA_039680395.1 Anaerolineaceae bacterium
GGTTGGAGCTCGGTTTTCTTACTCATGATTTGACCTCCTTGGAGATCACGATCAAAGGATACTGACCAACTTTTCCAAAAAAGCTGGGCCATAGTTCTTCTTTCCAGTATAGAACCTTGAGAAGAAATTTTCCTGCTGTCTTTTCATGGATCAAAGCTCTAAGAAATCGTACATTCACACTTCGCCAGCAATAGATCCGATAAGGAATTTCCTTCCCAATCTGCTGCTTCAACCAGCGTGGATTTAATTTGGCAATAAAAGTACCCTTTGCAGATTTCTTTTCAGTGCTTACGGCTTTCGCATCAGCTTCTGCATTCCCCTTCTTTTGTGCAACAGGCCTCCCCAGTTTTTCCACCAGCTTCACTATCCACATGGAAATGCGCATCAAGAATGGGTCAGTCCATCCATTAACGACCACAGCCGTCGCACCCGGCTTGATCATGCGGTGGATCTCATGATACGCTTTCACCTGTGCCTCTACCGGTAGATGGTGAAATGTGTGTAACGTGACCGCTCCATCTACACAATCGGTGCGGAAGGGTAATTGTGATACATCGGCAACTACGAAAAGTCCGTGTTTTCCAATCCGCTTGCGAGCTTCTTTCAATGCCACGATTGAAATATCGACACAAAGCCGGTACTGGTAATTTTGAGAATAGGATAAATATTCAGGGTATTGGATAGGTCCGCAGCCGGCATCTACCAGATATTTTCCCTTTGCAGGGATATGTCTGTTAACCCTCAAATGGCAGCGATGAATATATTCAGCAGAAACCGGGCGAAGGTCTTCATATCTGGCATTCTGATAGAAACCATCGCTTTGCATTGTCCAGCCAATTTGGTTATAGAACTGCCGCACCTGGTTTGGAATTTCCTGATCGCTCATCTTCACATTATCCTTCTGCCAGTGCTTCCCCTGTTGTCTGAACTGATTTGATTGGAACCTCTGGAGTGAAGATATTCTCCCAATTGATCGGTTTCCCTGTCAGAAAATCGAAAGTATCCTGGTACTGCATCTTCCCCCGCTGGTTGAAAACCTGACTGAACGGACGCTGCTCGAAATCTTCCCATACCCGCACCAGATGCCAGGGATATGGTCTGGCAAAATCAAAGAAGAAGCGATACGCATACTGCCAGGCAGTGTCTACAATTTCTGGTGTTAGCTTGAAGGAATCCGGATTTTCGAGCATTCTTCCCAGGGTTTTATAGTAATCAACCCAACTTTCCGGATCCTGGGTAAATCCACGGTTCCGGTAGTGTGTGTACCCGCTGACGATCACAGGCACACCTGTCATCGCCATTTCCATCCCAACAGTGGTGGTATATACCAGGCCAAGGTCGGCAATCTCGATCAGGTCATAGGTATTTGTGGGATCCTGTGGTTCGATCAGACGGATATGTTCAGGTAAAACCGGCAATACATCTCTTACTACATCTGCCATAGCCAATCCATGGGTCAGTACCTCTCCAGGATGCACACGGATGATCAATTGAGCATCTTCTCTACCTGCAAAATACTGCACAGTTCTGCTGATCCATTCTGTCATGGATTTTGAGAAGATGTTTCGCCCTAATGTTAAACTATCTCCTAATACGTTTGTTGGGAGAAGAACAACTGGACGTTCATCCAGTCCTAAAGATTTTCGGATTTTCTGGCTTCCTACTGCGGGAGTCTTCTGCCAGCGCCGGGCGAAGTTCCCATACAGGTCAGCTTTTTGACGAGCTTTAAAGAGGTTTCGAATTTCAGACTGTTCTTTTTCTTGAAGCGGGATATGCTTGCAGGCATTCCACATGGCATCCGTATCCTGCCGCATGATCTCATTGTTTTGTGCCAGCCAGATTGTCTGGCGTTGATCACCAAATTCATAGGTGGTCACAGGGATCTTGAGATATCTGGCAACTCGATACACAACACCCATTTCCTGAATGGTGCCATTCGGTACGATCATCGCATCGAACTTATTTTCATTCAAATACCGGTAAACAGCTTTTGCAGCCGCCTGATTGCGACGGAAACGAAGCTGGTATGTTTCATTGTTGGTATCAATTTCTTCTACCTGTAATGTATATTGAGTATCATACTCAGTAACTTTAACAATCTCATTCTGTACTGCCTGCGGCAAAGAAATTTCGATCCCATTCACCTTCATCAAAGACACTACCCGCAGGGTAGGCTCTAATTGCTTTAATATTCGAGCAGCGTAAATATCCTGCCGGCGCAGGTCGAACTTATTGATTGGGGTCTGCCATTCAGCATACGGCAGGTAAGCGAATGTGACTTTATGACCCTGAGCAGCCAAGGATAGCCCCATGAGAACAGCATGCTCGATCCAGTAATGAAGCGAAGTAAAGATAAATATTCGTTTCCCTTCAGGTGCTTTCACCTGATACTTTTGCGTTTCTTGCAACAGACCAGGAATTTTTGTTTCCAGGGATTTCAGAGAAAAATGGCTGTTGAATGGTTTTTTACGTTGCCGGATCAGCCAATACAATTCCGCAGAAAAGGGGATCTGTCCCAATACTTCCTTGATGATATCTTTACTCTTCGAAGGCATAATTTATACCCTTTTGATTTCCCAATCTAATCGTGGCCGGTAGGAACCCAAACGAGGTTCAGGCCATTGCATACCTGGCGCACCAGCCGCGTCCACGTTGAACGTCAATGCCTGTTCATCATGAAAATAGCGTTTGATCTTGTATGAGCTGGCATTGATGCCGATGATATAGCGCCCTTCGTTCAATGTATCAGCAGGGATGACACAACGACTGATATATCTGCCAGGTTGGCGTGTGGAAAATTTTTCGAACAAACCGGGTTCATCCGTATCGAAACTGGTAAAGATGAACTCTCCCCGCGAACTGATCAGGTACATTCCCACCCTCAACCCAGTAATAGGCGCATTTAACATATATTCCATCTCGACCATAGATGGTTCTACAGAACGTAAAGTATCCACAACCGTTCCAGCAGCATTGAGAACTTTAACGGATACAGGTTGAAATGGAGCTGCATCTTCCGGAATTTCATCTGGTTGCCATATACGCTGGCCTTCCAGAGAATACCCTCGTGAAAGGTAATAATCTACAGCCTCAGAAGTTGGAGCGCGTAAAGCCAGCCTGCCTTTTTCTATCACCAGGCTTTCCTGTGTCAATCGTAGAACCGCTGACATATTATGGCTGACAAATAATACCGTTCGCCCCTGCTGAGCTACATCACTCATCTTTCCCAGGCATTTGCGCTGGAATTCAGCATCGCCCACTGCCAGCACTTCATCAACCACCAGGATTTCTGGTTCGAGATGTGCGGCAACCGCAAAAGCCAGCCGTAGATACATCCCGCTGGAATATCGTTTGACTGGCGTATCAATGAATTTTTCGACTTCAGAGAATTCGACAATTTCGTCGAATTTCTTTTCAATCTCGGTTCGCTTCATTCCCAGAATGGCGCCGTTGAGAAAGATATTCTCTCGCCCGGTCAGCTCTGGATGGAAACCAGTGCCTACCTCCAACAGCGAACCCACCCTCCCATGAATCTCTGCAATACCTTCTGTTGGATAGGTAACGCGCGAAAGGATCTTCAGTAATGTACTCTTCCCTGCCCCATTGCGCCCGATGATGCCCAATACCTGGCCTTGCTTCACTTCAAAATTCAATTCTCGTAACGCCCAGATATAGTCATCTCCACTGTCCAAAAGTTCTATCTTTTCCTTTGCCTTTTGGAAAGCTCCACCCAGGGTTTCTCGCAACGTCTGATAAGCAGCCACTGTAGTGCCAATGTGGTACCGTTTTCCTAAATTCTCCACACGGATGATAGTATCACTCATGGCTACACCATATCCGCAAACTGGCGTTCCATCCGGCGGAAGTAAAACAATCCGGTTACAAGAACAACCACTGCAATGGTGGACGACACGATCAGCATCGGCCCGGGTGCCGACTGCTGATTCCCTAATAATGCCCATCGAAATCCGTCCACAACCCCCGACATGGGATTCAGAGCATAGATCAGACGCCATTTCTCAGGGATCATGCTGACGGGATACGCAATTGGCGTGATGTACAGCCAGAATTGGGTCAAGAACGGGGTGATGTAATTGATATCCCGGTAAAGCACATTCAGTGCAGAAAGCCACAGCCCTACTCCCAGGGCGGTTACCAATGTCAGCAGCAGGTATAAAGGCAACGTCCAGACATTGGCAGTGGGAGTTATCTTGTAAAAGATCATCATCCCGATCAACACCAAAAAAGCTACCAGAAAATCAACCACACCCGCCAGAATGGAAGAAATTGGCAGGATCATGCGTGGGAAATAGATCTTCGTAACCATATTGGTGTTTTGTACCAGCGAACGGCTTGCCTGGCTAAGCGCAGCCACAAATAACTCCCAGGGAAGTAACGCGGTGAAGGTATATATGGGATAAGGGATCCCATCTGATGGTACTTTCGCCAGGTTCCCAAAGAAGATACTGAAGACGACCATCGTCAAAAATGGACGCAAGATCGCCCAACTGGCGCCCAACAAAGTTTGCTTGTAGCGCACTTTCACATCGCGCCAGGTCATGAAGTAGATCAATTCGCGATATCGCCAGAGCTCTCCCAGCTTGAGCGCACTCCAACCTTTTTCAGGCTGGATAATGGTTACCTGCTGGTCGGGTGTAGACTTTATGGTCTCAATGCTCACTTTATGATCATGCCTTTCGGTTTTGACGGTACCATTCGATGGTATTCCGCAATCCCTCTTCAAATTTGACCTCTGCTTTGAACCCGAAATACTTTTCAGCCCGGGTTGTATCTAATCCGCGGCGAGGCTGGCCATTGGGTTTACTTGGATCCCACACCAGTTTCCCATTGAAACCCGTAAGCCGGGCGATCATTTCAGACAGATCCTTGATCGAGATCTCATAGCCTGAACCCAGATTGACCGGCTCAGACCCGTTATAGCTTTCAGCCGCCATCACAATACCTCGGGCAGCATCTTCTACATAAAGAAATTCACGCGTCGGGCTGCCATCACCCCACACCTCGATCTCTTTGTCTCCTCTTTCTTCTGCTTCGATGCATTTGCGAATAAGTGCCGGGATCACATGAGAACTACTGGGATCAAAGTTATCCCCTGGTCCATACAGGTTGACAGGAAGCAGGAAAATGCTGTTGTATCCATACTGCTGGCGGTAAGACTGTGACTGCACCAGAAGCATTTTCTTTGCCAATCCGTAAGGCGCATTCGTTTCCTCAGGATACCCATTCCAGATATCATCCTCTTTGAATGGCACAGGAGTGAATTTGGGGTAAGCGCAAACGGTGCCAATTGCCACAAATTTGCCGACACCCTGCTGCCAGGCTTTATGGATCAACTGCACACCCATCATGAGGTTATCGTAGAAAAATTCTGCCGGGCGCATACGGTTGGCGCCAATTCCACCCACATGCGCCGCAAGATGGATCACTACATCAGGTTTAGCGGTTTCGTACATACGATCTATGTCTTCCCCTTTGACAAGATCATACTCTTCGATGGTGGGAACATAAATATTGGTTGCACCATGCGCGCGCAGCAACTTTTGAACGTTCCTGCCCAGGAAACCGGCACCCCCGGTTACACATATTCGCTTATCTTTCCAAAATTCATTGGGTGTGATCTCATTCATATTTGAACATCCTGTTCTATGGAGTTAATTTTTACATCAGATTGTGGGTACTGGATAAGGATCTTATAGCCTTCCAATATCAGCTCGGGTATGTTACCCGATGAAAGTACCTCGATCTCCTGCTCAAGGCAGGAAAGACGGCAGACATCTGCCACTTCGCCATCTCCGTTGAGGATCACTTGATGGAATCCCGCCTGCCGCACCTGGTGAAGCACTTCGATCATCCGCTCACGTACCAGCCGGTACATGCGGAAAGAACTTTGCACATAATCCATCGTTAAGCGCGCACGCAGAGAGATCCCCTCGGGAGTAATGATATAGCGTAACTTCTTGCGTTCCAACCGGCGAACTTTAACATACCCCTTTGAGATCAGGCGCTTTAAATGCCAGTTCACAGTACCTACTGCCACACCCAGTTGGGTAGCCAGTGAAGCCTGGTTGATATCGGGATTCAATTCAATTTGCTCGAGAAGTACCAGATCACGATCGGTAATGTTGGTTTGATCCATTCGCACCCGCAATATTCAAGGTCTGAATTATACTAGCGAAGGAGCAGCAGGTCAAGTT
>JBDKSY010000351.1:0-4456 GCA_039680395.1 Anaerolineaceae bacterium
GATGTCACAGTTTGCAGCACCATGGATTCATCCTCTTCTGGAGTACGATTGGGTTTGCTCATCAACTCCCATGCCCTGGTAGAGCAATCCACAGCGAAAAAACGATGTGCAGTCTGATAGTCAAAAAGCGGGGAAGAATTCATAAGATACTCCTTTCACCAATAAATGAATTTGAAGGGTATAATAACCTACAGGCATTTATTCATATCATACCATTTTTGTTGACGAGTTAATCCATCATGTGGTATCATTCGTTCGCTAAATTCCGTTCAAAGGAACGGAGTATTGTTTGTATTAGAAAAGGAGAGTTCTCATTAGCGCCACCAATTTTCGGGTAAATGAAACCATTCGTGTACCAGAAGTCAGAGTGATTGGACCAAACGGAGAGAATATCGGGGTTATTACGACCCGAGAAGCTTTACGAATAGCCCATGAAGCAGAACTAGATCTGGTAGAAGTTGCACCGAATTCTGACCCACCTGTCTGCAGGGTGATGGATTTTGGAAAGTTCCTTTACGAACGGACCAAAAAAGAAAAAGAAGCCCGAAAAGCGCAGACGAAGATCGAAGTCAAAGAGATCAGACTGCGCCCTAAAACTAATGAACATCATCGCTCATTTAAAACACGTGATGCTCGTCGTTGGTTGGGTGATGGGATGAAAGTGCGGGTGACCGTGCGATTTCGTGGTAGAGAGATCACTTACCCCGAACTGGCTCTGGAAGACCTGCGAGAGGTTGCGCAAGAACTTTCTGACATCGCTTCAGTGGAGCAAATGCCCAACATGGAAGGTCGTACCATGACCATGTTGCTCAGCCCACTGAAATTCTCAAAGAAGAAAGCGGATGCGGATGAGAAAGCGGTACCCGAAGCTGGGGAAGCTGATCAATCCGAGTAGCCGTTCAGGCAGTCAATGGAAGAAATATCCATGCGGCCGCCAGAAACAGCCGCAGATTTTAGAAAGAGGAGTTTCGCTGTGCCAAGGAAAGCAAAAGCAGGAAAAATTAAACTAAAGACCCATAAGGCAACCTCCAAACGGTTTCGCCTGACGGGCAGCGGGGTTTTAATGCGCACAAAGGGTGGCAAAAGCCATCTGCGACGTCGTACTTCAGACCGCACAAAAGCCCTGTTATCTGAGATGATCCCTGTTGAAGGCGCGAAGATCGTTCAACGGGTTCATCGTTTGGCGCCATTCATGTCTGAGAAGAAGTAGCGCCCATCGTATCCATTTTTAGTGCGGCTGTTGGGTGTATACAACTGGTGATGACACCGACGCCCAGGGGTTCGCAAAGGAGTAATTATGGCTCGAGTTAAAAGTGGCCCACAAGGTACTTCACGCCACAAATCTATATTGAAATTTACAAAAGGCTATGCAGGTTCACGCCATCGCCTGATCCGTCGTGCAAACGAAGCACGTCTGAAAAGTTTATGGTACGCCTATCGCGACCGCAGAGTACGTAAACGCGATCTGCGCCGCTTATGGATCACCCGTATCAATGCTGCTGCCCGCCTGAACGGCATCAGCTACAGCCGTTTGGTTTGCCAACTGCGTAAAGCAGACATCAACCTCAATCGCAAGATGCTGGCAGATCTGGCAGTACGTGACCCACAAGCATTTAAAGCAGTGGTGGAAAAAGCCTGTTCAGCCTGATCCATCAGTAGAAACTTCCAACGGGATGGTTATTAACACCATCCCGTTTCTTTTTTAACAAGGTACAATAATTGATAGAGATATCATGAGTACTGTTTTGAAGAACTTTCAATTTACTACCGAACAAATGATGCAACTGGTGCAGGGGGATCTGACAAGGGAATCAGTAGATGCCATTGTGAACGCTGCCAATCGCTGGCTGCAACATGGCGGGGGTGTGGCAGGTGCCATCGTAGAGCGAGGTGGGCAGGTGATCCAAAAAGAAAGTGATCAATGGATACAACAACATGGCCAGGTCACACATGATACTCCAGCTTTAACCAGTGCAGGCAGATTGCCATGTAAATATGTGATCCATGCTGTCGGTCCTGTTTGGGGTGAGGGGAATGAGGAAAAGAGACTTGCTGGTGCTGTAAGAAGTTCCCTGAAACTGGCAGAATCCATGAAATTAAAAAGTCTGGCTATTCCTCCTATCTCAACGGGTATTTTTGGTTTTCCAAAAGAGATAGCAGCTCCCATCTTTCTTAATGAAATAGCCAGTTTCTTTACTGCGCATCCTGAAAGCAATCTGAAACTGGTAAAGATCACCATCCTTGATCAACGCACAATGGAAGTTTTTCTTAATACTTTCGATATTTGGCAGAAGAAAACATCTTCAGGGAGGGCTGTATCATGATCACCTCATCGCAAAACAACCGGATAAAAACCGTTCGCGCACTGCTTACCCAACGACAAGAACGGCTGCAATACCAGCAGTACGTCATTGAAGGGGTTCGATTGGTTGAAGAGGCGGTGGCAAATGGAATCATACCAGAATTGGTCCTTTACAGCATCCAGTTATCAGACCGGGGGTTCCGTATTTTGGATAAGCTCGAAGAATCGAACTGTGAAATTCAAGAAATAACCCCTTCGCTGATGCATTCTCTCTCTGATACGGATACTCCCCAGGGCATTCTTGCTGTGATACCCATGCAGTCTGCAGTGCTGCCAAAGGATGCGAATTTCATTGTGCTGGCTGACCAGTTGCGCGATCCTGGCAATATGGGCACATTGTTACGCACCAGCCTGGCGGCTGGAGTGCAGGCAGTCATTTTGACTTCAGGCACTACCGATGTGTATGCCCCGAAAATTGTTCGCAGTGCAATGGGGGCGCATTTCCGGCTGCCATTGGTTGAGTGCTCCTGGGAAGAAATTGAGGCATGGCGTCAGGCAAGCAATCCTGCCCCAACGTTTTGGATAAGCGATGTGAGAGAAGGGACTGCTTGTTGGGAAGCAGATTTACGTACACCATTGATGCTGGGAATTGGGGGGGAAGCCGAGGGGATGTCATCCACCGCATTTAGCATTCCTCATCAGAAAATTCACATTCCCATGCGGGGGCAATCTGAATCTCTCAACGCTTCTATTGCTGCTGGTATCTTGATCTTTGAAGTCATTCGCCAGAGGAGCATCCCTACATGAAGATCCGTTCCATCACATGTTTTACAACTGCAAATTCCACAGGCGTTTATTCGGATCTGGATATTGTTAATGAAGGAGCCAACCTTGCAAAGCGGAAATTCGCACAGGTTGGCTTTGAAGTTCAGACTACCAGGCTGGCAACCCAGACTTTTACGCAATATTTTCCCAATGATGAAAAGCATGCGGTGAAGCTGGCTCAAAAAATGGAACAAGATGCGGCAGAAGCAGGTTTCTCTTACCTGTCCATCGGCCCCGTATTTCCTTCATGCAGCTGGGCTTTTCCTCTGATCCCAGCAATATTAGCAGGCACACAGAATGTATTTTGTACAGCAGTGATCGCCAGTCTTCCTGAAGGGGTATCCTTACCTGCCATCAATGCCTGCGGGAAGATCATTGCGCTGAATACACCTGCTACATCTGATGGTTTCACCAATTTACGCTTTGCTGCGCTGGCAAATGTTCCAGCCCATGCACCTTTCTTCCCGGCAGGGTATCACGATAGTGGTGCACCTGGTTTCAGCCTGGCCATTGAATGTGCTGATGTTGCCTTTAAAGCCATGAAGGATGCGAAGAACATCCAGGAAGGTGCGCAGGCATTCCTATCTGCTTTGGAAGATACGGCTGAGATGTCAAGATCAATTTGCCTGGAGATTTCGAAAAAGACAGGGTTGGAATTCTTTGGTTTTGATTTTTCTCCTGCGCCATTCCCTGTGGATCACTGCAGCCTGGGGGGTGCAATGGAAGCAACCGGTGTGAGGTTGGGAAATCATGGGGCAGTAGCTGCCGCAGCCATTCTGGCATCTACATTGGAGAAAGGTCAATGGAAGAAGGTGGGATTCAATGGCATGATGATGCCTGTGCTGGAAGATTCTATCCTGGCAACGCGGACAGAAGATGCGGCGTTTGGCATTAAAGACCTGCTGTTATATTCAACCATGTGCGGAACAGGATTGGATACTGTGCCACTTCCTGGTGATGCCACACAAGAGCAGCTTGCAGCAGTATTACTTGATGTAGCTGCAATCGCTCTCCGGTTGAACAAACCTCTGACTGCCCGCCTGATGCCCATACCCGGCAAAAAAGCCGGCGACATGACCGGCTTTGATTTTGAGTTTTTTGCCAATGGGCGAGTGATGAATCTGGATGCTCTACCCTTGACGGGGGTTCTCTCGGGAGAAGAGATATTTTCTATCACTCCCCGACAATTTTCGAAGTAGATTACTTCACCTGTTTGAAATTGATCACGATCAGGTTTTGTTCACACAGATCGAAAGTATCGAAGTAGATGCGTTCTGATAATGGTAATCCAGCCTGATCAACCAGACGCAGCCATAAAGCGTCATTGCT
>JBDKSY010000352.1:0-2702 GCA_039680395.1 Anaerolineaceae bacterium
TTTTTAATTTTTTCTAGAAGGGAACAACTTTCCCTGTCAGCAACAGACAGAGTGAGCCTAAAATACAGGTAAGCATAAACAACATCAATACAATCACAAAGCGTTGCGCAGGTGTCATTCCCAAAAATTGCCCACTCGACTTCTTGCTTCGTTTTGGTTTTTTCTCCCCTTCTGGTGGGATTTCCTCTTCATAAGAAGATGCGGCTGTGTTACGTAAATCATCTAACATGGCTACCTCCCAGGTATCAGGCTACCCGCCTGAATCATAACGCAAATGAACATCACCTGCTGCAATTTCTTTTGTTGTACCATCATCTAATTCTACTCGCAAGTCTCCGTTTTGATTAATTCCCAGCATCTTTCCTGTGAATGGGATCCCTGCGGGAGGGATGATGCTTACTTTTTCTCCTCGATATGCCAGATGATGCTCCCATTCCCGAAAGAATGTCTCGCTTCCAATTTCAGCTCGCTCTCTAAAAAATGTATCAAGGATCCAAAAAAGCAAATGCCATCGGACAATCTCTCTGCCGGCAACCTCATTGACGCTTGTTACAGGCAAAGAGAAATCGCCACCATCTGACACAGAAACAGGTGCAACATTCAAGCCAATCCCGATAACAACCCCCTTGCAATCACTTTCATTCCAAACCGCTTCAGTTAACACTCCTGCAGTTTTCTTCCCCTGCAACAATACATCATTCGGCCACTTCATTTGGGGTGATAAACCTACGTGCTGCTCGAGCGCCTTGCAAATGACCAACCCTGACAGCGGCGCGTAAAATGGAATGAGAGCCTTCATAATTGTTTTTGGCTGCACGATCAGGCTGAAAGTTAACGATGCTTCTGGGGCGCTGACCCATTGCCTTTCCATCCTACCCCGACCCTTGGTCTGGTTGTTGGTAAGTACCAGGCTGGCATCGGGCGCACCTTGCTCAAGCCATTCAAGCGCTTCATCATTGGTTGATGTCATCGTTTCGCGATATCGTATTCCCCTCAGGGGAATATTTTGCAGCAATCGGCGTAATTCGGCTTCATCCATAGCAACAATTCTACTTGATTATCGAATGATCCTCCCCTTATATCCTGAATTCCACCTGATGGTAGAATTTAGTATCCCCATCTTGAGAGGTGCTCTATGCGCGAAGTTGTCATTGTTGATGCAATCCGTACCCCTATTGGCAATCTGGGAGGAACTTTATCTGCTGTCCGCCCTGATGACCTGGCTGCACACGTGTTACAAACATTGGTCAAACGCACATCGCTGGATGTTAACCTGATTGATGATATTTATTTTGGTTGCAGCAACCAGGCGGGAGAAGATAACCGGAATGTTGCCCGCATGGCGACTCTGCTGGCTGGGCTGCCCTGCACCATTCCTGCCGCCACCATCAACCGTTTGTGTGCATCAGGATTGACAGCGATCAACCTGGCCGCCCAAACGATCAAAGCGGGCGAAGCGGATGTCATCATTGCCGGCGGCGTCGAGAGCATGTCACGTGCGCCTTACTCGCTGCCTAAATCTGATCAGGCATTCAGCTTTGGTAATCTGACCGCCTGGGATACGGCACTTGGCTGGCGCTATCCCAACCCGCGTATGGAAGCCACCTATGGGGTGGAACCGATGGGTGTCACTGCAGAGAATATTGCCGAAATGACCGGCATCACCCGTCTGGAACAGGATGCCTTTGCATTGCAATCTCACCAACGGGCAATCGCGGCCATTGATTCTGGGCGTTTTCAAGATGAGATCATTCCTGTTCCCATTCCGCAAAAGAAAGGCGAGCCCACCCTGTTTACGACAGATGAAAGGCCACGCCGGGATACGTCACTGGATTCCCTGGGCAGGCTTCGCCCTGCGTTCAAGAAAGATGGTTCGGTGACCGCAGGAAATTCATCCGGATTGAATGATGGTGCAGCCGCTTTGTTGATCATGGAAGCAGAAAAAGCATTGGCATTGGGATATAAACCGTTGGCGCGGTTTGTTGCATCTGCTGCAGCAGGTGTTGAACCTCGTATCATGGGCATTGGACCCATCCCAGCCACCCAAAAAGTACTATCTCGCGCTGGATTGAGCGTTTCTGATCTGCAACTTGTGGAAATCAACGAAGCGTTTGCTGTTCAATCGCTGGCAGTGCTGCGTGAACTGGGTATTTCAGAAGCGATAGCCAATGTAAATGGAGGTGCTATTGCGTTAGGGCACCCACTGGGCTGTTCGGGTGCACGTATCATGACTACCCTGATACATGAAATGAGAAAGCGTTCCCTGTTAGTAGCTCATCCGTATTATGGGTTGGCAGCATTATGCGTTGGTGTTGGGCAGGGTGTTGCCACGATCGTTGAAGCCTTACCCGCATGATCGCTCTGGTAACCGGCTCTACTGGTTTTCTTGGTGCTCAATTGTGCCGTGCTTTGTGCGAACTGGGGATCCATGTGCGCGCTTTTCACCGTTCTTCCAGCAATACCTTGCTACTGGATGGACTTCTCGTGGAGCATGTGATCGGCGATATCACCCAGCCAGCATCATATACCAGTTCTTTGAAGGATATTGATGTTCTTTTTCACGTTGCTGCTGTGTTGAACAGCCGGGAAGGTGCTGAAAAATTAACTGCCATCAATGTCTCCAGCACGCGCACGCTGATGCAAGCCGCGCTGGAACAGGGGGTAAAACGTATGGTGTACACCAGCTCGGTGGCAGCTCTGGG
>JBDKSY010000353.1:0-10267 GCA_039680395.1 Anaerolineaceae bacterium
TTCTGGGATGATCCCTGTCAGGGCTGCATAGAGAGTTGCACCAAGAGAATAAATATCCGTACGGGTATCCGTTTTCCCGGTGCCATATTGTTCAGGCGGCGAATAGCCTGGAGTCATAGCTCGAGCACCAGTAGATGTTGCCTGCCCACCCTGCATAACCTTTGCCAGACCAAAATCAACCAGAAAAGCATCGCCTTCTGGAGTAATTTTTATATTCCCGGGTTTGATATCCCGGTGCACAATGGGAGAAGGGCGTGAATGGAGGTAATCGAGAGCTTCACATATCAGTGATCCAATAAGGACTGCTTCTCTTTCAGAAATCGAACCTTTTCGTTCAATCCGTTGGCGTAAATCTTCTCCCTCGATGAAATCCATCAGGAGGTATTGCCCCTGTTTAGGTATATAGAAATAATCACTGACACGGGGGAGATGGGGGTAGCGTAATCCAGCGAGGATGCTGGCCTCACGCTGGAACTGACGGGCATATTCATCTGAAAGAAATAAATTCTCTTTGACTGCTACATATACATCCAGATTTTCATCAAAGGCTTTATATACCGCTCCCATTCCACCCTGTCCAAGAGTAGAAACGATGCGGTAACGTTGTCGTAATAGTGTACCTTCGGTTAAAGTCATGGAGAATTGCCCTGTACTATTTTACCAATAACTGCAATACATGCAAAAAGAATGCCAGAATCCTCATTGTTTTCTCACCTTTCTAAAAATAAGCATAGGATGGATGTTTGTCTGATGCTATAATGCACCTTATGAGTCTTGATATTCACACTGCTATAGTGACTGCAATTGTATTGATCATCCTGGGAATGGGGTTGTCTATTCTGACAGGGGTTCAATCCATTAAGAAAGGGCAGAAGCTTCTCTATTATAAAAAACGACAAAAGATCATGACCTATGGCTGGCGCATGATCTTTCTTGGGATTTTACTGGCAGGTGCTGCTGTTGTTGTTGGAAAGTTCGGCGAACCGATGATCTATCAGTATTTTCCACCGACCCCAACGGTTACCCAGACGCCAACCATAACATTGACTCCTACGATCACATTGACGCCTACCATCTCACTTACGCCGACAATCACCGATACTCCATCAGTATCGCCAACACCTGTCATTCCACCTGCGCTTGAAGTCCAATTCACCGGCGTTGTGACCCCAGGGCCTGATACTGCATTCAGTCCGATACAGTTTGCACGGAAGCTGACCGACTTCAATCAACCTGAAGAAGCCTTAACAGAATTTGATTATCCCATTGGAGAATTATTTGGCACCTTTAATTACAACAATATGCTGGATGGATCTCAATGGTCAGCATTGTGGTATCGCTTGTATGATATGAAAATGATCTGTTATGAAACTGCTCCCTGGAATGGGGGAGCAGGAGGTTATGGGTACACAAACTGTAATCCACCTTCAGAGGAATGGCAACCAGGTGAATATGAAGTACAGTTGTTTGTTGGTACCCGGTGGATGGTCTCTGGCCGGTTTACCATTGCGGGGACTCCACCAACTATTACCTGGACTCCTACAAACACCCGTACTCCAACTATTACGCGAACACCTACATTCACCCGGACTCCGACTTTAACCAGAACTCCTACCGCCACGCGTACGAATACTGTAACACCTGGACCTTCATTAACACCAACACCAAAGCCACCTACTGCGACTTATACCGTAACGAAAACGCCACTGCCAACTTCGACCTTGCGGCCAACACTAACCAGGCGTCCGACAGATACTCGCTGGCCTTCACCAACCAAATAGCAAACCCTAGGCCGCAGGTAGACCAGAATTACTTAATGACTTGGCGATATTGGCTGCCAGCCTTGCATTGTTGTTGAGCAAGGCAATATTCGTTTTCATGCTATCCCCTTTTGATAGTTGGCTGACACGTGCCAGGAGGAAGGGGGTGACTGCAGAACGAGAAATGTGCTTTTCATCTGCCTCTTCAAGTGCCTGGGCAATCCATTTTTCAACCCGCGCAGCAGGGATAGCAGATTCCTGTGGAGGAGGATTACCTACCAAAATACCACTTGCAAGTCCCAACTCCCAATGCGTGAGAGCTATTTTTGCGATTTCCTGAGGTGTTGCCGCGTTACAATCTACTGGCAGGCCACTTTCTCTGGAATAAAATGCAGGGAATTCATCAGTCTGAAAACCAATGACGGGAACCCCCCATGTTTCAAGGTATTCTACTGTGGCTGGCAGATCCAGGATCGCTTTGGCACCTGCGCACACTACCAGCACGGGCGTTCTGCTCAATTCTGGCAGGTCAGCAGAAACATCGGTAGGATGTCCGCGGTGAATACCACCAATCCCTCCAGTGGCAAACACACGGATCTTTGCCATGTGGGCAGCTGCCATCGTGGCAGCGACGGTTGTGCCTCCAATTATCCCTTTCACAAGGGTCGCTCCAAAATCTTTACGGCTTACTTTCCTCTTCTCTGGTCCTGGTACAGCCAGTAGATGGATTTGTTCTTTATCAAGACCGATGTGGATCTTCCCGTCCAATAAAGCTATGGTAGCAGGTATGGCACCTAAATTGCGGATCTCTTCTTCCATGGAAAATGCAAGAGTTTCATTTTCTGGGTATGGCAACCCATGCGTGATGACGGTAGATTCAAGTGCCACGACGGGGAAATCATGTTTTACCGCATAAGAAATTGAAGAGTGGATGACAAGAAATTTATTCATGATCTATCCTTTGTTTACAATCGAAATTTGTTTGCCAGGGATCAGCAACTTGATAAAATGTGCTGTCATGGATCCAAAGTGTACCCAATAAGGGGAGAGATGTGTTTGATAAGTAGCCTGACGAATCGCAATCCGCAATTCATCAGCATCTTTAAAATCTGGCAAAATTGTCATTGTTTTTCCAAGTTCTCCTGGTTGGTGCGCATCTGTTCCAGCCGTACCAGGCAGATCATAAGATCTGGCAAACTCAGCAGCCAGTTTGTTTTGCCTGTGGGTGGAACAGCGAGCGTTAAAAACTTCAATGGCATCAAAATAGTGAGCCAGTTTCTGCAATGTTTCCAGTTTCCAACCAGAACGAGCTGCATCGAATGGATGGGAAACCGAAATAAAGGCATTTTGGGCTTTCAATCTTTGTATGGCTTCCATTGGCTCAAGACCTTTGGGAACTTTTTCGGTGACAAATGCAGCCAGTAATTCACCTTCTGAGGTTTTTACTTCTTCACCAACGATGATCAAATCGGGTGCAATTTGTTGAGCTTCAAGTGCACCGATGATTGAGTTATGATCGGTAATGACAACTTTGTGCAGGCCTCTTTTCCGTGCTGCTTGAATAAGCTGGGTGGGTTTCTGCAGACTATCGTTCGAGTAAATTGTGTGGCAATGAAAATCAACGTTGATCATTTTTCCAGTTTCCTTTTTACCTGCTTTGATTATACTAGACAGATATTTTAAAGAATGAATATAAGGGAAAAATCTTGACGCATCGGCGGGTTGGGGTACAATTCAACCACTGGGGCGGTGGCGGAATAGGCAGACGCAACAGACTTAAAATCTGTCGATGGTAACATCGTGAGGGTTCGACCCCCTCTCGCCCCACAAAAAATATGAAATACTATTCATACTGATATTGATGAGACAATATTTGAGACACACAGAAAAATCTGTGTGTCTCAAATATTTAACCTTGTAGTAATATTTATTGAGTAAGGCAATTTGTTTGAAAGTATCTACAATACCACATCAAAATTGATAATTAAAATGAAACCCTTCCGTAATTTCTTTCCCTCTCCTAAGTTTTCACCTATCAGCCTGGCGATTGTTTCATCAATAGCGGCTTTTCTATATGTGTTCATGGAATGGCTCTTTATCATAACAAAGCCTTCTTTTTTGGATATGACTCCCTTCGGAGAAAAAGTACTCATTTTCTTAGCGGCTGTGTCCATCCTTGCCATCGTATGTCTTATACTTCTCCTACCATTCTTTTTGTTAAATTTGTTCACGCTACCAAAGAAATTTCAGGCTTTTCTCCAATATTTCTTTGCCATTATACCCACTGTTATTTTGGCAGCTTTGGTTTTGATGCTGGTGGATAATTTCACTTATACTCTATTCAAGTTTGGTATAGTTGCAACTAAAGGGGTTTTCAGAGCAATTTATGCCATTGGATTCATTTTCGTTGGGATTTTTCTCTACAGGAAAATTCTACAATCTACAAATAGAATTTATGAAAGATATTTCCAATCTTCAAAGATTGCCGACGAGCTAATTCTGGTATTCCTCGCAGTATTCATGACGATCTGGGTGTTTATCCCCATCAATCAAAATTCCGATACGCATATTACAGCAACAAATGAAATAGAGAAATCGCAGGTAGAAAAGCTGCCAAATATTATTCTGATCACTGCAGATAGCTTGAATGCAGAAAAAATGTCGCTGTATGGTTATAAGAAAAACACTACACCATTTCTCAAAGAGTTGGCAGAAAGTTCTCTGGTAGCAGAGAATGCATTTTCAAACGCGCAGGGGACAATCGGATCAACTACTTCGATCCTTACAGGTAAATATCCCGCAGACATCAGGATCCTTCATTCTACAGACATCCTTCAAGGAAATGATACTTTTCAACATTTTCCTGCGATTTTGCGCAGTAATGGATATTACACTGCACAACTCAGTTATTCCTATTATGCTGATGCATATAGAGTGAATTTCCAGAATGCATTTGATTATGCAAATGGTTCATCAATAGAAGATAATCCTTTTTATGCTGGGATTGCAGCAGTCTTCCCTTCGAATTATTACTATTTCATTCATGAATTTGCCAGCCGGTTGAGTGACCGGATGGGCCATATTTTTTATATTAAAGATATGACGAATCCTTATGAACGGGTTACCAAGGGGACTGAGAAATTCAACGATCAACAAAAACTTGATTACGCCATCACTTTGCTGAAAGAAACCAAACAACCTCTTTTTGTGCACATCCACTGGATGGGAACGCATGGTCCGAAGTACGCCCCTGCACAGCAAGTATTTTCTGCTGGCCAAGATCCAACCAAACAAGCAAAATATGACGAAAATTTCTATGCAGACACGATCCTGGAATTTGATTCTGCGGTATCCACTTTCTACCAGGCATTAGAAGCAAATGGGTTTCTAGATAACACGATCATAGTTATCGCCAGCGACCATAGTCAAAAATGGTCCATTTCTCGCCTTCCATTGATCGTTCATTTCCCAAATTCAGCTTACACGGAAGAGCTTACTACTGATGTCCAAAATTTAGACATAGCTCCCACATTACTTGATTATCTGCATATTGTTCAACCTCAATGGATGCATGGGCAATCTCTTCTAAGAGAGCTTGATCCTGCAAGACCCATATTCATTGCTGCCATTCCCAGTTCAACAAAAGATCCAGTTACCGGTAAGGTTTCTTTTCCTGATCCAGAAGCGCCATTCTATCAATTTGGGAAGGTAACGGTTGTCATTTGTGATACCTGGTATCAATTGAACCTGACGAATCTCAAAATGACCACAGGAAAAGTGAAGGAGCACGTTGGTATTTGTGAAAATGGCAGTGGTTCTGAAGTTGAAGCGGTAGAGCTTATCAGCCAACACCTTGAAACATATGGATTCGATGTCACATCTCTGCAGAATGTAACGCTAAATAAATAATGAATATTCTACTTGCCATTCTCCCTTAATTGTCTGATAATTAAAACACTTATTAGGAATCCAAAAGGAGCAGAAACATGACAACAAGTAGCAAGGTTTCGGGTGCCAAAAAATTTATTCCTACACCCCTGAATCGCGTAAACCCTGTACCATCGGATATTGACATTGCTCAAGCCGCTCACCTTAAGCCAATTACCCAGATTGCGGAAGAACTTGGATTATTGCCTGAGGAATTGGAACTTTACGGTCCTTACAAAGCCAAAGTAACCCTTAATGTCCTTGACCGTTTGAAAGATATTCCAGATGGGAAATACATTGATGTTACTGCCATTACGCCAACTCCTTTAGGCGAAGGAAAAACCACAACCACGGTTGGTCTTAGCCAGGCTTTAGGTGCGCATTTAGGTTATCGGGTAATGACCTGCATTCGTCAACCAAGCCAGGGTCCTACATTTGGTATCAAAGGGGGAGCAGCTGGCGGTGGATACAGCCAGGTGATCCCAATGGAAGATTTCAACCTGCATCTGACAGGCGATATTCATGCCATTACCGCTGCGAATAACCTGATGGCAGCCGCCATTGATGTACGTATGCTGCATGAATCTGAAGCAACCGATGACCAGATGTTCAAGCGTTTATTCCCACCTGATAAAACAGGGAAGCGACGTGTTGGCGTTTCTATGATGAGCCGGATGAGAAAACTGGGATTGGAGAACAAAACTCCTGAAGAATTGACTCCAGAGGAAATCCATAAATTATGCCGCCTGGATATTGATCCTGATACCATCACATGGCGACGGGTGATTGATACCAGTGACCGCTTCTTGCGGGGTATCACTGTAGGAAAAGGTTCAGAAGAAACCGGGCATGAACGAGAGACCGGTTTTGACATCACTGTTGCAAGCGAAATCATGGCAATTCTGGCGTTAACCACCAGCCTGGCTGATATGCGAAAACGATTGGAAAATATTGTGATTGGCATCAGTAAATCAGGCGAAGCGATCACTGCAGGTGATCTGGGTGTTGCAGGTGCTTTAACCGTTTTGATGCGCGATGCCATTAAACCGAATTTAATGCAGACATTGGAAGGAACACCTGTATTTGTTCATGCTGGCCCATTTGCAAACATTGCTCATGGCAACAGCTCCATTATTGCCGACCGGATTGGAATGAAGCTGGCAGACTTTGTCATCACAGAATCCGGCTTTGGTGCTGATATGGGAATGGAAAAATTCCTGGATATCAAATGCCGCTATTCAGGGTTAACCCCCAGTGTAGTGGTGTTGGTTGCAACGGTACGCGCACTCAAGATGCATGGTGGCGGTCCAAAAGTAACCGCAGGAAGACCATTAGATTTCGCCTATTTGAATGAAAATCTCGACCTTCTCCAGGCAGGGCTTCCAAACCTGGTGCATCACATTCGAACTGCCCGAAAGTATGGTATTCCAGTCGTAGTAGCTGTAAACCGGTTCGCAACCGATACGGATGCTGAAGTTGATATGATCCGGAAGGCTGCAATTGAAGAAGGCGGTGCTGAAGATTCTGTTGTTTCAAACCATTGGGAAGAAGGCGGCGAGGGTGCAATTAAATTAGCTGAAGCTGTTGTCAAAGCAGCCAACAAACCTTCCAACTTCCAATTCTTGTATCCATTAGATTGGTCTATCAAGCAAAAAATCGAAACGATTGCCAGAGAAGTATATGGTGCAGATGGCGTTGATTACATGCCAGAAGCAGAAGAGCGAATCGCAGAATACACCCGCCTTGGATTTGACAAGCTGCCCATTTGTATGGCGAAAACCCATTTGAGCTTGAGCCATGACCCAGAATTGAAGGGTGTACCAAAAGGTTTCCGTATCCCCATCCGTGATATCCGTGCTTCAGTAGGCGCTGGATTTATCTACCCGATTTTAGGGAAGATGAGCACAATGCCAGGCCTGCCAACCCGACCAGCGTTCTATGATGTAGATATTGACCTGGAAACAGGTCGGGTGCTCGGTTTATTCTAATTATTGAAAACTGATGTAGTAAAAAAATGCAGCGAGACATAAAATGTCTCGCTGTTTTCTTTGGGATCAATATCAGAAAGTGCCAGTTGGGTTCAATTCTACCTGATAAAGAACTGACCCACTATGACTATAAATTCAACCAGCGCGCAGCTTCGGAAGGGAGAAGGTCCAGGCTGCCCTGTTTCACTGTACATTCGGGTAATGATTCACGGAAAAGACGCCCATAACGTTTTGTCAGGATACGTTTATCAAGGATAACAACCACTCCCCGGTCAGTCTGAGTACGGATGAGGCGACCAAAGCCCTGGCGGAAACGCAATATCGCTTCAGGCAGTTGATATTCATTGAACGGGTCCTCGTACATTTCAGAACGGGCTGCAATGATGGGATCGGAGGGCACATCGAAAGGAAGTTTGACGATCACCAGGACTGAAAGTGCTTCACCGGGTACATCTACACCTTCCCAGAATGCTCGCGTACCTAGTAAAACCGCCTTATCACTGGTACGGAAAGATTCCAACAGGGCATTGGCAGAAGCACCTTCACCCTGTTCATAAATCTGAATATCATCTTTTGCCAGGGCAGGGCCAATAGATTGGGAGGTTTTCTTCAATTGTGAATAGGATGTGAAAAGGACCAGCATTTTCCCCTGGGTTGTTCTGGCTAACCGGATGATAGTCTGCTCTACCTGCCGCTGATAATTCGAAGCATCATTGGGCTCTGCAATATCATTCGCATAGTAAAGAAGAGCAGAGGTCTCATAATCAAAAGGAGAACCTAATGCCAGTTCTTCAGCATCTTCAGCTCTTAAGCGCTGTCGTAAATAATCAAATTCACCATGAGTGGTTAATGTGGCAGATGTGAGAATTACGGATTCCTTTTCATGCCAGAGGAATTCTTCCATCAGAGGACCAACTTCCAGAGGGGCAATCTTAATTGAAATTGGAGCTGATTCAGAATTCATCTCGATCCAGTAGATCTCGTTCTTATCTGGGTCTGCTACCATCTTTTTTAACCGGTTTTGTAATTCAATGAGCAAATTGATAGCCCAACCGAGCCGGCTCTGGGTATCTTCAAATTGTTGTGTGTCTTTCTGAACAATTTCACCAAATGCTTTAAAGATCTCTCCCAATAGTTCAAGCAATAAGGAAAGGGTTTCGTTAACATCATCCCATTTCACTTCAATCGTTTCCCAATAGGGAAGGGTGCGCACCGCAGAGATAATCCTTTCTTGCTGCCCGTAAGAGTTGATCGAACGTCCTTCTCTTTGCTGATAAAGGAACTCATCTATGGCAAAGTAAAACTCTTGAAAATCATGTTCCAGGCGGATGGATAGATCATTTGCACGACGGATAGATTTATCAAATAATGCAAAATCAGATGGCTTTAGATAATCACGCAATGAGGTCAACATCCAACCTAACGTACCGCTAGAAATTCCCCCAAGTTCTCGTAAAATGCGGCTGACGTCATTTTGGGTGACTTCGTACCCCAGCGCATTGGTTGTGGCAGCTTCGAGTTGATGTCCTTCATCTAATATAAGGTATTTAAATTCAGGCAGTACTTTATTTCTTGTCGCCACATCTGCCAGGAGTAATGCATGATTAATGACGATGATATGGGCCGATTGTGCCTGCTGCCTGGCAATATAAAATGGGCAGCGACCACCTGTGCGCTCCACACATACATCAGTTCGACATCCTTCATCTTCAGCGGAGATACGATAATAAATTTCTCGTTCGACGGGGCCATTCAGGTTGATCTCATTCCGGTCACCTGAACCTTCCTGATACATCCAGACCATCACTTTCGCTACCACTCGCATTTCTTCTGCATTCACAGGTCCACGATTGATCAGAGCTTCGAAACGGCGAGGGCATAAATAATTGCTGCGTCCTTTTAGAACGGCAGCACGTAAATCCAGATTGATTGCTGCACATAAATCAGGTATATCTTTTCGGATCAACTGATCCTGCAGGTTGATCGTATTGGTAGAAATAACCACACGGTGATGGTTCTGATAAGCCCACATTGCTGCAGGAATAAGATAGGCAAATGATTTTCCAACGCCGGTGCCGGCTTCAACCAGTAAGTGCTGGCTGTTAGAAAGTGCGTGTGTGACCGCTTTAAGCATTTGAATCTGTTGCAGGCGCTGTTCAAACCCATCAAAATATTCCGAAAATTGCCCACCATATTCCAAAATAGCAGCAAGCTCATCCTCATTGAGGGGATGCACTTCCTCATTAGGCTCAAGCGGTTTTTCGGGTGACAATAGCAGTGTATTCTGATATCGAGTTCCGTAAATATATGCTTCACGGCTTATTCGGATGGGTTGAAATGCCTGGTGCTTTAAAATTTGTTGAAACACCCAGGAAGCTTCCCAATCTACTGGTTCGCTCATGCGAACAAATTCTTCGATGAGATTCCTGGGTAATTCAAAAGCTTTATCAACCAACCGAAGATAAACCTGGCTGGTCATTTCTGCATCATTGAATGCCCGGTGAAATGGTTCAGTAGAGAAGATGCCAAGTTGCTGGCATAATGATGCCAATCCATACCGGCTGGCGGTTGGCATAAGCACAGATGCCAATT
>JBDKSY010000354.1:0-5806 GCA_039680395.1 Anaerolineaceae bacterium
ACCCAAAATATATCATCTGCAAGTTCTTGAGCTCTTTGGTCACCTTCACTGGCTACCATCAAAATAGTTCCACCACGTGCCTTAGCCTGTTCGATCTGGCTTATCATCTTTTCATACCAGGGATCGCGTGGGGCAATTACCAGAACGGGCATTTCCTTATCCACCAACGCAATGGGACCATGCTTCATTTCGCCAGCAGGATACGCTTCTGCATGTATATACGAAATCTCTTTCATCTTCAGCGCGCCTTCATAGGCGATGGGCATATTGATACCTCTACCCAAATACAGCATGTCGCGTACATCTCGATATTTTTTCGCTATCTGAACGATCTGATC
The DNA here is from genome assembly GCA_039680395.1 of Anaerolineaceae bacterium. Taxonomy (GTDB): domain Bacteria; phylum Chloroflexota; class Anaerolineae; order Anaerolineales; family Anaerolineaceae; genus UBA4782. Next base: position 339 of record JBDKSY010000354.1, read on the forward strand.
CTCTCTGGATAAGCACCGGCTCACCAGATCAGGTATCAGCCTGAGGTCTCTTACCGCTTTCATCCGGTCTTCATTTGAAAGTGAACCACGCAGGTCACCCAGAAGAATTGCCAGCATATACAGATCCAAGAGAGGTGCTGTGAATGCTTTTGTCGAAGCAACTCCAATTTCCGGCCCTACCTGCATGGAAATATACCCATCCGCCTGCCGCATAGATTGAGAACCAATGGCATTAACAATTGACCATAAAGTAGCGCCTTTTCGCCGGGCAACTTCCATTGCAGCCAGTGTATCCGCAGTTTCACCTGATTGGCTGATGGCAAGAACTACCGTTCCTTCCTCGATAATGGGATCATGATAGCGAAATTCAGAAGCGATCTCTGTCTCAACGGGAATATTTGCCAACTTTTCAATAAGAAGTTTTCCCACCATGCCGGCATGAGATGCAGTGCCACAGGCAGTAATAAAAATCTTCTTGATAGAAGTAGCCAGCTCCTTAGTAAGGTTCAATTGAGGCATTTCGATTTTTCCGGTAGATAGATTGACTCTTCCCGCCAGAGTATCCGTTAAAGAGCGCACCTGTTCATGAATTTCTTTCTGCATGAAGTGGCGATATTCGCCTTTCTCTGCAGCTACAGGATCCCATGCCACAATGTGCTCTTGATAAGGAACCTCATTTCCATCGAAATCATAAACTTTTACCCCTTTTATCGTTACAACGGCATACTGCTTGGATTCCAGGAATACAACCCGGCGGGTGTGCTCCAGGATGGCTGGAATATCACTCGCAACATAAGCCTCATCTTCTCCCAGACCGATCACTACCCCTCCAGCATTTCCGATACGTGCAGCCACGATTTTATCCTGCTCTTCTGTAGATACCAGGACTATCCCATGAGCTCCCCGTAAAAGTGAAAACGTACTGCGCGCAGCATCCACCAGACCTTGACCCGTTGACATAAAGCGTTCAACCAGTTGCACAATGGTTTCTGTATCGGTATCAGAATTGAATTGCACCCCCTCTGCCATCAATTCTTGCTTCAGCTCGATGAAATTTTCAACGATCCCATTATGGACAATCACTACTTTTCCATTGTTGCTTTTATGAGGATGAGCATTGTTTGTGCTTGGAACCCCATGCGTAGCCCATCGGGTATGCCCAATCCCCAGGTTTCCGCTGACAGGTTGAGCATCTACAAGGTTGATCAGATTTTCCAGCTTACCCACATCTCTTCTGACTACTATCTCATTGTTTTCAATTACTGCCAAACCGGCAGAGTCATACCCTCGATATTCCAATTTTTTTAAGCCATTCAATATGATTGGAGTGGCATTTTTACTTCCGATATAACCAACTATCCCACACATGAAAACCTCCAATGACGTGGCATAAAATAACCAGTGAAAATATTTTCACAGGTTTGCTGCTATTCAATTTTCATGTTTTGGAAAAGGATGGGTTAGTTCATTAACCCAGAGGGCTTCCGCTGACCTTTCGATTTTCCCAGATAATCTGGTTAACTCCATCCTGCGATGGAGAACCCTCCTCCTCGTCAATCCCAATAGCATACCTATTGGGAACCATGCGCTACCTTTCCCTTTTTATTTACCTCCTTCAATTTGCATTATACCTGAAAAATCAGGTCATTTTTCTATTGATTCTTTTCGATCAACTCAACCACATCTGGAAAATCAATACCCAATCTTTTTACTGTTTCAACAGTAGGCACTCCGTCATTTGACCAACCTCGACGTTTATATACTGCATCCAGAAGCTGTTCATATCGTGATTCTCGATAGGCACGCAATCGTTTCATTTTTTCTGTAGTGGTTAGGTTTGTTGGATCAATTCCAGCTATCTCGCGAAGCTCAGTATCATAGCGTTCTACCCGACTTTCATATTCCTTCTCTGTAACTGGTCCAACCGCTCGATAAGGAGGATAATCTTCATTCCTCTTCCCGTAACCAAGTCTCAAGTTGAATAGTCGCTGGAAGTTATATACCTTTTCTGACTGCAGGATCAAATCATCCAGGGTTACCTTTTTTCCAGTAACACCTTCATAAAGCCAGGTGTAGTTTTCTACATGCTCAGGTACTTTTGCGGGCTCGCTAGCAGTTTTATTGCTGACAGGCACAATATCATTCCAGGGCAATTTGCATAATCCATGCAGGCTGAACCATGTTCGCCACATGGGGAAGTAGTGCAATGCTTCTGCCTTCTTTTCAAAAGTCGGCAGTTGCTTATGTACCAGCTCCATGAAGATCAACCATGCTTCATCGTGTTGTGCACCTTTTGAAGCCAGGGCATAACCACCCTGTTGCGTCACAGATTCTTTTGTCATATACTCGGAAACTTCCAATCCCTTTACTTCCATACCAATATCTTGCAAAAAGCAGGGATCAGCGTGGTATTTTTCTGTAAAGATTTTCTTCATTGCCCGAACTCCCTGGCCAATCGTTACACCAAAACCCTCACCTTCAGCCATCTGATGTAAAGCGGTCAGGCATGCATTCGCGTTGCCCCAGGTAAATTTCAACCCACCAGTTTTTTCTATATCCAAAATACCTGCTTCATAGCATTCCATTACGAAAGCAAAAGAATCTCCAACCGATATGGTATCAATTCCATAAGTATCACAGTAGAAATTCAATTCCAGAACTGCTTCAGGATCAAAAACAGAAATATTGGAACCCAATGCACCCAGAGTTTCATATTCAGGCCCGTCAATAAATACCTTTTGCCCTTTATATGGTCCAGTTTTTAGAGTGAATTCCGGCACAGCATGAGCGCAAGCCATCGTGCAACCATACCAGCAGCCATCTGGCCCCCGTTTATCAAATTGAGGTTTCCAGATATCACCCGCAATGTTCTTGGCTGAATCATCACATCCATATCGGAAATTTTGCACTGGCAGCAGGTCAAATTTATTCATGATCTCGACCAGATAAGGCGTTCCCGTCCCCCGCATATCATTTTGAGAAGGGTCAAAATCAATGATTTCTTTATTGATCCTTACACCAGCTTTCCTGATCAATTCCATATTTGCCACGTGGTTGGAATTAGGATTCATACTGCTGTATTTGACCACAATTGCTTTGATCTTTTTATTCCTTAGTACTGTACCCGCACCACCCCTGGCAGCTTGTTTAATTCTCACCTCGTCCCGCTTCGGATCATAATAACTGATATTCAAACCGCACATTGGAATGTGCTCGGCAGCTCTACCAGCAGAAATCACAGAAACGTTCCGCAAATTCTTTTCCTCACCAGCATACATTTCAGTCAATATTCGATTGATGATATGCGTATCAGGACATTCCAGGGGTGCTGCTTCAATTTGAACAGAACCCTTATCTCCATCAATCACGATTATTACATCTTCTTTTGCTTTCCCCTGAATTTCCAGTGCATCCCAACCTGAGAATTTAAAATATGGTCCGAAGTATCCTCCGCCATTGCTATCAATAATGACATGAGTCAATGGAGAGATGGTTACAGCAGTCAGTTTCCCAGATCCTGGATAAGAAGAAATCCCTCCAATTGGTCCACTTGAAATTACCAGTTCATTTTCAGGATCATCCCACTTTGTGTTATCCTTCACCCCATTCCAAAGAAGCCAAAGGCAAAACCCACGTCCTCCCGTGAAAGTATCTTTCATCTTTTCAGTGATTTCTTTTTCAGCGATCTGATTCGAATCCAGATTTATATAAAGAGTTCTCCCGGCATATCCACGCTCAACATCCTTCAGGGTATAGTTGAAGGTAGCTAAATTGGTGTGTGCATTTTTGTATTCATCAATTGTGTAGTCCTGCATTTCGCCCTCCAGGTGATGGGATGTATTCCTTATTATAGGATTATAATGTTTCCCGTCGAAATTATAACGAGTAGAAAATCACTGATTATCCTTTCAAATATTATCTTTTTAACAACTTGTCATGCAAATCTTTCAACGAATAAAACATTGGCTGACCGTACCAGAGTCAGAGGGGATTGACCCAAAAAACTTTATATGCGTTCAAATAGATTCAATTGGGGTAGCACTGGCGAATGCAGCCAGTCCGTTTCTACCTGTCTTTTTAACCAGGCTTGGCGCTGAAACCATTCATATTGGTTTGCTTTCTTCCATGCCAGGCATCACTGGGCTGATTACTTCCATTCCGTTAGGGCGTTTCCTCCAAAACCGAAAGAATGTTGTTCCCTGGTTCAGTGCAGCCCGTCTTGCCGTGATTTTAAGTTATGCCATGACCAGCATTGCCACCTTGCTCTTTTCAGATCACAGCTCCATTTATGCCATTCTGGTCATTTGGGCACTGGCGACCATTCCACAAACGATTGTTGCGATTACCTTCAATGTGGTAATGAACTCAGTTGCAGGTCCAACCGGTCGCTTTGAATTAATGTCAAGGCGATGGTCAATCATGGGTGTTACAACTGCAACCTGTGCCTTCCTTGTAGGCATATTATTGGATAATGTAGTTTTCCCATTAAACTACCAGCTTGCTTTCTTTTTCCTTTCGATTGGCGCATTTCTGAGTTACCGGTTTTCTAGCAGGATACAAATCGAAGACCAGGAAATTCAATCAGCAAAAGATATGTCTCATCGAGAAAAGATTCTGGAAGATTTTAAGCTGGTGAAAAGCCAATCATCTTTTGTAGATTTTGTGTCACGTAGATTTGTGTTTACTTTTGGCTCATATTTCGCAATCCCTCTTTTACCCCTTTATTATGTTCGTGAAGCTCAAGCATCAGACGCCTGGATAGCAGTCATCACAACTGTCCAGACAGCCGTAACCATCATTGGTTATGCACTTTGGACAAGGCAGACACGGAAATTTGGTTCGCGTCGTGTTCTTCTCATAACGACATTGGGGGTTGCCATTTTTCCTATTTTGGTGGCATTAACTCATCAAGAAATTTTGATCACCATTTTTGCTGGCATTATGGGTATATCTTCTGCAGGGGTAAACCTTATCTTTTTTGATGAGCTTATGCAGACCATACCGCCAAAATATAGTGCAACCTTCATGTCAATTTCTCAAAGTCTTGAATTTCTTGCTGCTGTAATTGCACCTTTGATAGGTTCTTTAATTGCTAATCATATTGGTTTAAGTTACGCCTTAATTATCGGTGGTAGTATAAGGGTTGCAGGCTTCGTCCTGTTCTTAATAAGACCAATTTATTATTTTTCTAAGGCTTAAATTGGTTTATTGATTCATTCTTTAGTAAAAACGGATTATCTCAGGGATGAAAAGCAGTCATACGAAAACCTTTATTGCACCTGTTATTCTAATGGGTACAGGCTTATTACTACTCATTGGTGTAACGCTTTTTTATGTTCTTGATCCACATAAGATATCTCCTACTAAAGCATCGAAACCTGTTTTACCGCTGATCATTAATCGTGTAACTGTAACAGATGCAAAACGTGCTTTTGATGAAGGATCAGTAGTTTTCCTGGATGTAAGGT
>JBDKSY010000355.1:0-3047 GCA_039680395.1 Anaerolineaceae bacterium
GTTATTTTCTTTTGGTAGAGAGAGAGGTTGAACATTATTTCTTTGGCTGGTTCCAGGTCAACCTGCAGGATCAGGTTGGTAAATTCCGGATCAATCACGCTGGAACGCTTCTCTTGCCTGTATGATACCCTGACCTTTGCATCTGAGGTTTGATACCTGTTGGCATCAGGCCACTTGACCATAAAGTTCACCTCACTCCATTGGCCCTTCGCAAGTACTTCATCCGGTTTAATATTAAAGAATTGGCTTTGCCGCACCTGTTCAAGGAAGCGGTCTACACCATCAGCAGCATTTGCATTCCCAATCTGCCGCAGGTTTTTTGCCAGTTGAACTACATCCAATAAATTGAAAGAACCTTCATCACCCGCTGCAGCTGAAGCCATCTGTCCTTTGATCAAATTTTCATAGGATTTTCCCAACACTCGTAATAGTTCCTGAAGATTGCTGCCAATTTTCTCCTCCCCTGAAGACAGGTCTGGGATGATAGCTTCCAACTGGCCGAGAACCCTTTGGATCTGCTTTGCCATAGGACTATTTTTATCCGCCTGAGCTAAAGCATTTTGCAGTTCGTTGATCATTGAAGAGAATGCATCAGAAATGTGCATTTCACGGAATTGGTTCACAAGTTGTAAACTGGTGGAAGTAACAGGCAGCCCTGCTGCTTTTAACTTTACGGCCAGCATCATCCCTTCGCTGGGATCAATCCCTGAATCATTCACTGCTGCCAAAAGCTGGTTCACCAGTTCCCGGGTGATAGGTAAATGCTCTTTAAGCGCTGCCCTGATGAGGGTGGTTTCCTCCTCGGTTCCTTGCAAACCGATGCTTTTAGACAGCTCTTTCGCCAGATCCTGTACTTCTCCCTGAATAGCTCTGTTCTCTACTTTCCCGTTTTTGTTGACAAACTTGAGCGTGATCTGATCTGCAGATAGCTGGGTAATGATAAAGTCTGCAGATCGGCGAGAGAGCAGTTCTGCTGCCTGATCTTTGGATGTTAACCTGGCAACCACAGGATAGCCATTGATTTCGAGAACCGCTTGAGTGCCAGAAACATTCGTAACCTGAGCAGTGATCCGTTCATATAAATGAAAGGGTAACTCCTGCAATGAGGTTGGTTGTACCTGACTTACGGGAAAAGGTCCTGGTAGACTCATATTGTTATTGATTAAAATATTGGCCGGTTGAACTTTCACAACCGGCCAATAAATAAGTTAAATCCTTACCGTTTAAGATTGACTAATTCTTGCATGATTTCATCTGATGTGGTGATCACCCGGGAAGATGCCTGGAAACCGCGCTGCGCCAGGATCATGTTGGTGAATTCACGTGCCATATCTACGTTTGACGCTTCCAGATAACCAGAAGTGATCGTTCCACGACCACCGGTATTGGCAGTACCCAGTTCAGGATCACCCGAGTTCAACCCCTGTTTGAACATGGTATCGCCAGAACTGATCAAGCCTGTTGGATTGGAGAAACGCGCCAATGCCAGTTGAGCGATCTGTTGTCTATATCCATTGGAAAAGACAAGAAATACTGTGCCATCATTCGGAGTGATATACAGCCCCGTCACATTCCCTGCAGGAAGACCATCCTGGCTGGTTACAGTAACACCATCATTCATAGAGAGCATGGTCAGGCTGCTCAGGTCAAAATTCACGCTTACGGTGGCTTCAGCGCCATCACTGCCTGGGATTGTTACTGAATCAGCCCCAGTGATCACTGGGTTTTGGCCTTCTGTAAAGGCAATTGTTCCACTGCCATTCGAATCCGCTGGAGCGACAGCAGTGTCATTGATTTTTGTCACAGACCAATCCCAATCTGTTTCGCTGGTACGGGAAAAAGTAATTTCAGCGGTATGTAAAACACCCAGAGAATCATACACGCCCATCGTCGTTGTAACGGATTTTCCTACTTCTGTAGCTGAATTCAGGTTTCCACCAAAAATAACCTTACTGGTGGCTGCTGCAACTGCTTTATCCGTATCAATTTCGATTTGGGCAGGAGGAAGATTGGTATCAACACTCCCATCTGATTGAACCATCCATCCCTGAACTTTCAGGCCAGTACCAGAGTTAACCACCACTCCGTCAGAATCTAGCGAGAGAGAACCTTCGCGGGAATAACGTCGTGAAGCGCCCTGGTCATAAACAAAAAATCCATCTCCCTGGATCGCCAGGTCAAGCGTACGCCCAGTGCTCTCTAACATACCCTGTGTAAAATCAGATGAGATAAAACCTAATTTCACACCAAGTCCAATTTGTGTCGGGTTGATACCACCTAAACTGGTACTTGGGCCAGCCCCAGGGCTGATCAATTGTGAATACTGATCATGGAAAAGAACACGAGAAGATTTGTAACCCGTTGTATTTGCATTTGCGAGGTTATTAGCGACAACATCCAGATAGCTCTGATGTAAGTTTAATGAGCTGACAGCAGTAAACATTGAACGTAACATTTTATATTCTCCTGAAGGTAAGTTCTACAGGCTTCCTCCAAGAGGGCCAGCCTGCAGATGATAAACATTTCATTATGCTTTGATATTTACACCTGGGGTGTTTTCCAGATGAGACGGTTCAGCAAGAACCACTGAGTCAATTTGTGTAAAAACTCCTTCACTGCGGTTGTTTGTGTCAACAGCAGTCACAACCAATCGTTCAGGAACGTTGACCAAAAACGCGAGATCATCCATCAATACCAATGAAGTCTGGCTGCCTCGTTTCTCTACCCGGTCAACAGCATCAGCCAGCCGAGATACACTATCAGCATCGAGGTTGATCTGCCGGCTTTGCATACGTTTCTGAGCATGGTTTGAAAATCTTACATCCTGAACCTGCGATAGGATTTCACTGAAACTTACATCGCCCTGTTGCTGATTATTCTGACGAATTTCAGAAACATCTGTCTGGGTTGCGTGGATTGACTGCTCGCGTTGGACACGTAAAGAATCATTCATTTTTTGTGTCCTCCCACACTCGTATCACATCTCCCAGTGAATAACTTTTATCATCCACCTGCACAAAAATCTCACTGTTTTCTGTTGAAAAACC
>JBDKSY010000356.1:0-3135 GCA_039680395.1 Anaerolineaceae bacterium
TCATGTCTCGCCGTCCCCTGCTGTTATCTCCCCAAACCCTGGCGAACGAAGCCGCACAATTAATGCGGAAGTATGGATATGAAGGCTACCCAGTGGTGGATGATGGTAAAGTGATCGGCTTGCTCACACGTCGAGCGGTTGATCGGGCCGTGGCCCACAAGTTGAACATTCCTGCCAGCAGTTTGATGGAAGCTGGTGAGGTATTCACTCATCCTGGCGATCCTCTGGATGATCTGCAACAGATCATGAGCACCACCGGCTGGGGGCAGGTACCTGTAGTAGATCCCCTGGATGGTCAGGTGGTTGGAATTGTCACCCGCACCGACCTGTTAAAGACTCTCTCCAGCACAGGTGAAGCCACGCAGAAGCGTGTCAACCTATCTGAAAAACTGGATGCTGCTCTACCTCCCGCCAGACTGGTGTTATTAAAACTCATTGCTGGAGAAGCAAATAAGCAACACATTCCTGCATATATTGTGGGTGGTTTTGTCCGAGATCTGCTATTGGACCGTCCGGGATTGGATTTTGATGTGGTAGTCGAAGGGGATGCTATAAAAGTCGCCCGTCAACTGGAACATCTTGTCGGCGGCCGGGTGGTCGTTCATCACCGTTTTGGTACTGCCAAATGGTGGATTGCCGATATCCATGATCAATTATTGGCAAGCTTTGGCATCAAGGAGAATTCTACTCTCTGCCAGTTGCCTGAGTCTGTTGACTTGATCAGTGCCCGGCGTGAGTTTTACGATTATCCCACTGCCCTGCCCACGGTAGAAAGATCGAGCATCAAGCTGGACCTGCAGCGCCGTGATTTTACGATCAACACTCTGGCAGTTCGATTGGATGGCAGACATTATGGAGCTTTATATGATTATTGGGATGGTGCCAATGACCTGCGGCGAGGCCTGGTGCGTGTATTACACTCACTCTCTTTCGTAGATGACCCAACCCGAATCTTACGCGCCATCCGGTTCGAACAGCGTTTCCATTTTCAGACCGAAACGCGTACTATGCAGCTTCTCATGGAAGCCCGTTCTTTACTTCGCCAGGTAAGCGGTGACCGGTTGCGCCATGAATTAGACCAGATGCTTGCAGAGCCCAACCCTCATCTCATTTTTGCCAGATTGCAAGAATTAGACTTACTGACCGCCATCCATCCCGAATTGAAATGGGATACGGAAAATGCCGAACCATTCCTTCACGTCCTTCAACAACCTCTGGATGCAGAATGGGAAATTCCAGAAACCCCGCAATCACGGCATACCCTCGCCTATATTATCTGGCTTGGGAAAACTCCAACAGAAAAGATCCGTTCTATTTCCAGCCGGCTGCGGTTGCCGCATCATACCATTGGTTGCCTGTTGGCTGCGCGCAAATTATGGAAAGATATTGATGGCTCAACCACGATCACTCCCAGTCAGGTAGTGAACCGGTTGGAAACCGTTCCTGTTGAAGTGCTTTATGCGATATATCTCCAGAATATTCCCGCCTCCAGCAAGGAACATATTTTGCAATACATCACACAATGGCGCAAGGTAAAACCAGCGTTGACAGCAGCTCATCTGCAACAGCTTCAGATACCTCCGGGCCCGCTTTACCGGAAAATATTGGCCGGTCTGCGTTCAGCCTGGCTCGATGGACGAATTCACTCTGTAGAAGAAGAAGAACAATATTTGCAACAAATGCTAAAACAGTTGTAAACTTGTGCATTAAAGAATTATGGTTGATCAATTTGCCCAAAAAGAGCTGATAAAACAGGTTGTTTTTCGGCATTTACGAAAAACAGATCTGCCCGAATTGGAATGGAATGGAGAATTCACCCATTTTCGAAAGTTATATGCTGATGCCTTTATACGGTCAGAAGCAGGTTTTTTGATCGCATGGGTGGTTGACCTACCAGGTACTGGTATCATTGGGCAGGCATTTGTTCAACTTATTTGTGACCGCCTGGAACTGGCAAATGGATTAGATCGAGCATATCTGTATGCCATTCGCGTAAAACCCGAATACCGTTGTAATGGGATTGGAAAAGCTCTTTTACAGACAATAGAACGAGACCTATATAAGAGAAGGGTACATTTTGCCACGCTCAATGTCGCAAAAGATAATCCTCGTGCGCAAAAGCTTTACGAAAGTTGTGGTTATCAAGTTGTGGCACATGAACCCGGTATATGGAGCTACCCTGATGAAAAGGGGGTCTGGCATCAGGTAGTACAACCTGCCTGGAGAATGGAAAAAGTTCTCGTTGCAGAGTCATGAACGTCTGATATAATTGCTAGGGTTTTTAACTGTAACTATATTTTTTAAGCCGGTTCAGGCTATTATCGCGTGCAAAGAAGGAAATGATTTCATGAAAGAATATACAACTGAATCTATTCGCAACGTTGCCATCGTGTCTCATAGTAGTGCTGGAAAAACCATCCTCAGCGAAGCATTCCTCCATTTCACGGGTGCTACTACGCGCCTTGGGAAAATTGAAGATGGTACTACCGTATCGGATTTTGATGATGAGGAGATCCGTCGCAGAATTTCTCTTTATACTTCTGTCATTCCAGTAGAATATAAGAATTGTAAGATCAACCTGCTGGATACTCCAGGATATACCGATTTCGTAGGTGAAGTAATTTCAGCTTTACGTGTTGCCGATGCAGCGTTGGTATTGATTGACGCGACTTCCGGACGTGAAGTTGGTACTGAGATCACCTGGAATTATTGTGATCAGTTCAAACTTCCCCGCATCCTGGTAATTAATAAAATGAACCGCGAAAATGCCAGCTTCCAGAAAGCTCTGGCATCTATGCAGGGAATCTCTGATATACGTTTTCTTCCCATCCAAATTCCCTGGGGTGAAAAACTCGAGTTTCAAGGTGTTATTGACCTGCTGACCATGAAAGCTTATAAAGGCGATGGCAAAACTGCACTGGAAATTCCTGCTGATTTGAAAGATGAAGCCGAAAATGCCCGTGTTGCAGTGATCGAAGCAGCTGCTGAAGGCGATGATTCTTTATTTGAAAAATACCTGGAATCAGGCACACTTTCTGATGAAGAGATCATTCGTGGATTACGAGCTTCAGTAATTGCGGGTTCATTTATCCCTGTTACCGTTGCTGCTGGTGGCGCTGAAATTGGCCTGGCAAC
>JBDKSY010000357.1:0-3639 GCA_039680395.1 Anaerolineaceae bacterium
ACCTACAAATACCATGCAAAGACCGATTATCTGGCAGCCTTCTGTTCGCGGAATGATTTCTTTCATCAGGAGAAATTCGAGTGGCGAAAGAAAGAAACAGATGATCATACCTGGGAGAATAAACCAAAAAGAGAGATCTCCTTTCTCTTCGGCGGCCACTTCTCCTTTTGTTCTTGCCAACCAGAATTGACGGCGTTTATACCAGAATACAACAATAACCCCAATGGTATAAGCAAGCCCTGCCAGGATCAAGAACCAACCCATCCTATTGGTTGACAGGGTAAGTCCACCCAACAGGGCTAATCCCAATCCCAATACAGGGACAAGAATTACGAGGAAAATGATCATAGACCGGTTCATTCTCAGCTTCTATATCCACTATAAGCCATTTGAAGTTGGATGCAATAGTGACAACCTGGGTATATAAAAAAGGGTCTGATGAAAAGTCAGACCCTGAAAACATACTAAGGTTTTTGCTCCGGTGGAGGTGGCCATAATACATCTGGTTTGGTAGGTTTGGGTGGTTGGTTAGGCTGGGTAGGATATGGTCCAGCCGGAGGCTGTTGATATGGAGGCGTTGGTACCGTGGGTGGTGCCGGTTGGTTTGGTACGGTTGGCGGCGCAGGCTGATTGGGTACTGTCGGCGCGACTGGATAATTCGGTACCGTAGGTGGAGCTGGTTGCTGTGGTATGGTTGGCGCCCCTGGTTGTTGCGGTATGGTCGGCACTCCTTGCGGGCGAGGTACCGTTGGTATACCAGGTTGCTGCGGGATGGTAGGTACACCCTGCGGGCGGGGCACCGTAGGCACCCCTGGTTGTTGCGGTATAGTGGGTACACCAGGTTGCTGCGGAATGGTTGGTATACCCTGCGGGCGGGGTACCGTTGGCACTCCTGGTTGTTGCGGCATGGTAGGTACACCGGCTGTTGGCGGCTGTGGCGGTACATTGGGCGTGGTGGGTACACCCGCAGTTGGAGCATGCGGAGGAACATTAGGAGTTGTTGGGGCTCCTGTCGGTGGAGTTTGAGGTGGAACATTTCCTTTACGCGTAGCATATGGATTTTGCGTTGCGTATGGGTCAGGTGCCTGCTTCAATGTAACTGTTGACATGGGTTGTATCAGAACGATAAATCGGAAGCGTATGCCACCTTTTGGAATAGGCGCCAGATCGAGCGTGTCTCCATTTTTCAAATCACGTGGCTGATGTGGAGGTAACAGCAGACTGTTCAAATATGTACCATTTGCACTTTCCAGGTCTTCAAGCGTCCATTTGCCGGCATTCATATCAAGGTGGAAAGTACAATGCGAACGACTGATCAGCGGGTTATCCAGGGTCATCTGAGATTTTTCGGGATCGCGACCAATGGTAGTTTTGCCGTATAGATCATACTTCTTGCCAACCTGCCCACCTGCAAGGACTTCAAGCTGTGCACGCGGTTGCTTCGGTCCCGCTCCTGCACCGATGCGCTGTGTCATGCGTGAGGCTATGGTTGAAACACCTGCACCCATCTTCTTGCTGGCTTTCACCACTGCCTTACGGTTGGAGATCAACAGGATGATGATAATGATGAGGGCAATAATGCCCAATACCGATGCTCCCAGAGTGATCGCAATATTCGTGGCTTTATCGGCGGTAATGTTGTATTTGACGCATGGTTCATATAAATATTCACCGACCACCTTCCATTGCTGAACTTCCTGGCAGAACTGGTTGGCAGCACCAGGAATATTTACTTCAATAGGCACGTCGGTTTCTGCGCTGTTCTCCATGCCCAATTCATCCTGCACGGTGATCTTGATGCGGGCGGTATTTTCACCTGCAGTGAAGTATCCGCGTATATCCCAGGTAAAGCTGAGGCTGCCATCATCGGCAATGATCATATCGCCGAGAGGTACGCCATCCACTTCGATCTGGGCGCCTGTCAGGCTGCGGTTGTAGCCATCAGGGAAGTTGACGGTTGCCTTCACAGGCACCTGGGTAGGGGTGGCATCATCGGTAGGGCTATCCGATTCGGGTGCAGCTCGAATAATGGGGCTACCTTCATTGGTAACAATCCCACTAATGGCTGGCGCCTGTGGAGAAGGTTTGACAGTGAAGGTCATACTGGCTTTGGGTGAAGAGCTGGTTTCAGGGCTGACCGCCAACGAAAGGGTTCTTTCGCTGGTACTGGGTGATTTTGTACGAAATGTCAGTTGGTATTGCTGGCGCAGCAGGTCTATCTGTGAATAAAGGGTATTCACGTCGCTGGAGCTGCTATAACGGATGAATTTTCCACCAGTGCTCTCTGCCATTGTGTCCAGCCCGATAGGATCTTCATTTCCCATCATGATGGTATGTACCCAGATTTCACCCTTGCGGGCTTTAGCGGGCACATCCGTGGTCAAACAACCGGCAGTATTTTGTTGAAGGTCTGGGGTAAGCAGGATAACGATCTTGGGAGCGGGATTGGGGTATGCGTCATCCAGGTTTGTGATCGCCTGGCATACTCCTTTTAATGCATAAGAAGTATTGGAGGCATTCTCATATTTCATCCCGTTGATCTTGTTGGTCAACAAAGTTGAGTCGTTAGTGAAAGTCTGGGTAACATCAACTTCATCGCTAATTACAGTGACCAGTTCCACTGCATCTGCAGGTTGTATGGTCTGAACGAAAGCCAGGGCGGCTTCTCGCATTTCAGCCATAATGGATTTACCCGATGCTCCCGTTTTTCCAACAGCATAATTGATATCCATCACCAGAACGACATTCACTCCTCGTTTTGAGGATATGAATGTATACGGCATCTGGACATCGTCTTCTTTCAAGATCAGACTGCTGCTGTCAAGCTGGGTTACCGGAGTTCGGGCAGAATCCAGCAGGTTGACTGTGAGAGTAATGTCTGGAAATTGGGTTGAATCCACCTGAACAATATCTACCGTTTTGATGACCGAATCAGCGAAAACTGATTGAGGTAGCAATAGAGTACAGATCAATCCAAAATAGAGAAATAGCTTTAAGAAATTCGACATCTTTTTATGCATAATACTCTCCCTAACAAAGATGCAACGACTTAGTTTTCAGTTTCCCACCTGTTGGTTAAATTATACAACACCATACTATAGTTAAAGGGTTAAAAATATTCCAAATCAAGATGTGGATCTTTGCGATCAGCTTGCTGATCAATCTGTGATGTTTCAGATGATGACAGGGCAGGGTTAATTATTGCCCGGCATCTGTTACCACATCAGCAAAGGTGCGTTTATAGGCATATAAAAGAGGATACACGCCCGGACTGGAATATGGATACAAACGGGGTAAATAATACCGCTGAGGATCATCCACCATTGCGCCAACTTCAGGGCGAGTGTTCCCGTTTATCCCCAATATAAACCCGCTTTCCAGTAAAATTTGTTGAGCAATTGTTGGTGCAGAGTCATAAGGATAAGCCAGTATCTGTACCGTTACTCCCAATCTTTCTTCGAGAATCTGTTTGGAACCAACCATATCTTGCCGGATGGCATCTGCCGATTGTTTTGCATAATCGGGATGGGTCAATCCGTGAGAACCAATTGAGATCAACCCTTCATCAACCCATGCCTGCAGGTCGCCCCAACAAAAAACGTTCTGAGGATGTGAGCAATCATCCCGGATGACACTGTT
>JBDKSY010000358.1:0-4488 GCA_039680395.1 Anaerolineaceae bacterium
GCACTGCTTCAGCCCGGGAATACTCCAAAAAGGTGCGCACAATTTGAGGATCTGGCATGCCAGATGCATCTATGATATTGCAGGTTTGTAATAAAGCAAAAAGGAAATCAGGCGGCGTGATGTACAGCCAACTTTTGTATTGATCCTGTTGCATCCCGCAGCGCTGCGCAGCCAGGAAGGTACAGGTATCATCTACAATTTGTGTGGTTGCCAGTTGAGATGCGAGAAAGTCATTTGAAATTGCAGCATGACCCGGAGGTGTCTCATCAAGGTTTTGTTCGGATCCAAGAAAAAGCAAAATTTCTCGAGGGATGAAAGCACATTCCTGGGGTTCATTGGTGCCTGGCAAAAATTCTTTTCCGATCATACCCGCATAATACAACTCTTCAGCCGGAGTAGAGGGTGCATGGTCTGGCCGTTCGCGATTTCGGCGGGCAGGTCCCATGATGCGAACATCGCCATAGCGTCGCGCAAACTCAACCCAGGGTTGTACACCTCCCATGATCTTTAGATCATGCATTGCCCGTCTGGCGGTATCAGAAAGGATGGCAAACGTTTCAAGGAAGGTGTTTCTCTGTGCAATTCCACTGATCAACTGGATCCGTTGAGGTTCAACACTGGCAGGCTGCAGGGTAATCGCCCATTTTTCAGCAATGAGCTGCAACATTCCCTGATCGTATCGCGAGTAAGTTTGGTTTAGATCTGGCATAATTATCGTTCGATCGTTGGATGACCTGTGAAGAAATTATACCTGTAATCATTTGGCGCTTTATAACCACGACCTGTATAATATTCATTGCATGGTCAGAAAAGGGCTGCTGTATGGCACTTAAAGGTAATTTACGCGATTTTTCTTTATCCCAATTATTAAATCTGATCAACCTGTCAAAAAAAACTGGCTCGTTGTTTATTGAATCATCGCAAGGGTTAGCGCAGTTGGCATTTCGCAACGGAAAACTGGTATATGCTGGAATAGGTTCGGATGAAAACAACCTATCATCCATTTTATATCACAGCAATCGCATCAATCAATCTCAATACCGGGTGCTTCAAGAACGCATCACTCAAATGACAGACAAAGAAACTGGTCTGTTACTCATCAATGCTGGATATAGCACTTATGAGGAAATTCTTTCCTGTATCCAGAATTACTATATTGAGGTCGTGCGGAAGATGTTCACCTGGTTGGAAGGGGAATTCCATTTTGAAAATGATGGTCTTTCTTTTGAAGAAAAGATCACGATCAATCTTGACCTGGAGAATCTGATCGTCGAAGGTTCTCGCCAGATAAAAGAATGGGAGCATCTACAGGAGGAGATCCCCAGCCTTGACCTGGCAATGCAATTCAGTGAGCATCCTGATAAGAATATCAGCAATATGAATTTGAATGTGGAAGAATGGCGGGTTGTGTCTTTTATCAATCCCAAAAATACCATCAGGCAGATTGCCAGGGCTACACACTTGAATGATATGGAAATACGTAGAGTGATCTATGGGTTGATGCAGGCTGGTATGATCGAATATGTGCACGCAGAAGCAAGTCCAATTCTTCATGACCGGATGTTCCCTACAAAAGACCGCCAACAACAGCGATCATTGATCAACAGAATTATAGATAAAATACGGTCAATCTAAGGGGAAAGCAAAACATGCAAAACCTAAAAATCGTTGTCACAGGACCTTTCAGCGCTGGAAAAACCGAATTCATCCGGTCTATCAGTGAAATTGACGTGGTGAATACCGAACGCAAGATCAGCAGTGCAGCAGAAAGGATCAAGAATACAACAACTGTTGCCATGGATTTTGGTCGGATCACTGTGGATAAAGACCTGGTGCTATATCTTTTTGGAACGCCAGGACAAAAACGGTTTGATTTTATGTGGGAGATCCTTTCCGAAGGGATGCTGGGTTTTGTTGTTTTGGTAGATAGTACCCGACCTGAGACTTTCCGAGAAGCGCGATTCATCTTGGAGACTTTTCGAGCCTATGCAAAAACACCCTATGTGGTTGTAGCGAATAAACAGGATGATGAAAATGCCTGGGATGTTGAAGACATGCGCATTGCGCTCCGGTTGGATCCGGGGATAAAGCTTGTCCAATGTGTGGCAGTAGATCGGGAGAAGGTCAAGAATGTATTACTTGAACTTCTATACATCATCCTGGAAGAGATGGATGCCGCAGAATCGTAACCCTTAATTCAGACTTCTTTAATTTCCCTTTAATTCACCAATCCAAATTTCAAATGACGCAAGCCGCATGTTCCCATTCTCATCAGGGTGTGCAGATGCAGGTTGGTTGGAAAAAATCATCTGCGAGAAACGGGTGATCTCCTCCAGGAAAACTTTTCTGGGTTTGGGTGTGAAATTGATCAATACCAGACAATTTTTCTGCGGTGAAGTTCTGGTGAAGGCGAGAATTGATCGAGATGCAGGCAGCAGCGGAGAATATTCGCCAATCATCAGAGCTGGTGTTTGTTTTCTGATTGACAGCAAGTGTTTATACACAGAAAGCAGCGAAGAAGGTTGATCTTCCTGCTCAGCAACATTGATCCCATTGGCAAAATCAGGGTTCACGGGCAGCCAGGGGGATACATCGGCTGGGCAAAAACCACCATGAGGAGCATTTTTCCACTGCATGGGGGTGCGGCAAAGATCTCTGCCTTTGCGGGCAGCAATAAGAGCCGCTTCTTGTGCAGAGGTTTGCAACAGCCGGGTTTCCAGGCCGTAGATGTAATTACTAAGGGGATCGCGGAACTGATTTACATCGTCAAAATAATAATTAGTCATGCCAATTTCTTCCCCATTGTATAGGAAAGGAGTCCCTTTTAGAAACAGCAGCATGGCAAGGTTGACTTCTGCAAGCTCACGATCATGCTTTCCATCACCAAACTGTGTGAGCATACGGTAGGAGTCATGGTTTCCCAGGGTATTGGCAGCCCAGGATTTTTGTGGCATTGCATTGAGCCGGTGTTTCTGGTTATTTCGTACCCATGCAGGAGTGATCCGGCTGGTGTATTTGAGGGGGAAATTAAAAACCAGGTGCAGCTCATCTTCACCATTTCCATAGAAACGAACATCATCCGTTTCGCCAACCAAAACACGATCATCAAATTCATCTACTACCTGACGCAATTCTTTCATCAAGGAATGAATTTCAGGTTGGTCAACCTGCTTTTGGAACAATTTCGTCCAGGTGCGGTCTGCTTTCCTTGCTTCTGCCGGAGTTTTGGCAGCTTTTGCAAGCGGATAAAGTTCATCTATCGTCATTGGAACGGCAGTATCTTTCCATCCTTCTTCTTCAAAGACTGTTCCTACTGCATCCAGCCGGAAACCATCCACACCCATTTTGAGCCAGAAGCGCACCATATCGAACATGGCAGTTTTTACTTCAGGGTTCTTCCAGTTCAGATCAGGCTGTCCCTTGAAAAAGAAATGGTAATAGTACTCATTGGTTATAGGGTCCAGCTCCCATGCTGATCCGCCAAAGGTGGATGACCAGTTGTTGGGAGGGTTGCCATTATTCCCCTTTTTCCAGATATACCAATCACGTTTGGGGTTGGTCAGGCTGGAGCGCGATTCTTGAAACCAGCGGTGCTGGTCGGAAGTGTGGTTAAGCACAAGGTCGAGGATCAACTTAATACCACGCTGGTGGGATTCATCCAATAGAAGCCTGAACTCTTCCAGCGTGCCATATTCAGGTGCGATATCCTCGTAATCTGAAACGTCATACCCGCAGTCGCACATCGGCGACGGGTAATGCGGAGAAAGCCAGAGGGCATCAATTCCCAGGTCTTTCAGATAATCCAGTCTGGAGCGTATTCCCGCCAGATCACCAATTCCATCTCCATTTCCATCGGCAAAGCTGCGGGGGTAGATCTGGTAAAAGACGGCTGTTTGCCACCACTTATATGAGGGAAAACGATCTATCACTGCTCTCCTCCTGATAAAAAATTCTATGAAGGGATAATCTGTCCTTTTAACCCATTCTTTGTCAGATCAGACAGGACTACCCGGTCTATCATGTTCCAGCGCAATTCAGATGAAACAGCGGTTATCCGCAAATAATTATCCGTTAACCCATGCAGTTGCCAGCCAGACTGGTCGAGTCCATCTGAAGTTTCCCACAGGACTTTCATTTCTTTTCCTATGAACCGTCTGCGGAATTCCAGACTGGATTGCTCCAACACCTGGCGCATTTGCAAGCTGCGAGCTTTGCGTACTTTGGGGTGAACCTGATCATCCATACGGGCTGCAGCCGTACCAGGTCGGGGAGAAAAGGGAAAGACATGCCCGGCAGCAAAGTGCATTTCTTCGACAAAAGCCAGGCTTTCAGCAAAGTCTTCTTCCGTCTCACCAGGGAAACCTACCAGGATGTCAGTGGTAATGGCTGCATCAGGGATCAACCGGCGGATCATCTGAAGAAGAGACCGGTAATCTTCGGGTGTGATCTTGCGTGCCATTCTTTTAAGGGTGGCAGCCGCGCCAGATT
>JBDKSY010000359.1:0-6848 GCA_039680395.1 Anaerolineaceae bacterium
ACAATATCCATTGGGCTTGAATATCCTTTCTGTTCCAGCCATCGAGTCATACCATCACATAGATCGTCAATGATGCCGAATCCACGATGCATCACTGAAGTGCATACCTGAAGCGTTGTGGATCCTAAGAGCATGAACTGAACAGCATCCTGCCAATCGTAGATACCTCCCACTCCTGAAACTGGAATGGTGGTTGCCTGGGCAATATCTGCGATACAGCGCAATGTGATTGGCTTGATCGCCCTGCCTGTGAACCCACCCCGCGAGCTGAATCCTTGCACACTGGGCAAAGGTGATAAATTGTCCAGATCAACCCCTACTACACCTTCCGGCGAATCGATCGCGGTGATCCCTTGCGCACCACCTCGTTCAACTGCAGATGCAATACTTTTAATATCTGTCACATTGGAGCTAAGCTTGACCAGAATGGGCACATGGGTTGTGGCTTCGCATGCCCAACGGGTGACTTTCTCAGTCAGTTTTGGATCCTGGCTGATTATCCACCCCTGAGCTTCTTCTCCTTCCAGCATTGCACCTTGAGGGCATGAAATGCTAACCTCGATCAGATCAGCTCCTGCCTGCTCGGAGATTTTGACCAGGTCAATCCAATCTTGATGTGTATTTCCTACTATGCTGACAATGACATGCTGCTCTGGGAATCTGTTTTTCAGCCAGACAACATCATTGGCAATCTGGTCAATATGACGTTCAGAGATCAGATCAATATTGTGTAAACCGATCATCCTGTGACCTTGTTGCAGGCTTGACATGATCGGGTAAGCAATGCTGACTTCTTCGCTGATCAAAGAAGTGGTTTTTAATACCGCACCAGCCCAACCAATATCAAAGCTGCGAGCGATCATTTCCTTATTGTCTGTAGAAGGCGATGCCGCCAGCAAGAATGGATTTCGAAGTTTCTTTCCACAAAACCTTACACCTAAGTCAACATTACTCATTGTGCCTTCTCGCTTTCTAGCCATGCATGGATCTTCTGCCCTGCACTCATTCCTTGACTTAATGAGTGAATGATCGTTCCACTTCCTGTAACTGCTTCACCGGCTGAGAAGATTTTTCCCTTTCGCTCTTCAGGAGCAGGCAAAGAAATGGTTCCCTGATTGGATATATCCAGACCAAAAGCTTCAGGGATTTGCGTATCAAGGCTTTGACCAACCGCAACGATCAGTGAATCACAGTTGAGTTCATATGGTCTGCTGCCAGGGTCGATCCTGACCTGCCGTCTCCCATCATTGCTCTGGCTATAAAATTGCATTCCCCGAACAACAACACCTTTCAATTTACCCTGTTCACTGAGTACATCTTGAACAATACTCATCCAGCGAAATTCAATACCAAGTGTTGTTGCTTCAAGATACTCGCTCTCCCAACCCGGCATCTCATCTTTCGATCGGCGATAGAGCACAATCACACGATCAGCACCGGCTTTCTTGGCGATAACCGCAGCATCTAAAGCCACATTTCCGCCGCCTACAACAACCACCTTTTTTCCGATCTCACAGGGTTTGGCATTGCCCAGCCTTGAAAGGCGATCGCTCTCCAGAAAATCCAGAGCCTGCAATACGCCTTCAGTATCGGTTTCATATTCAGGGGTTGCTTTTGAATCTCCCAGACCAATCCCTAAAAAGATAGCATCATATTCCTTCTCCAAATCTTCAACATCTTGAGGAAGGATCTCTTTACCCAGATGGAACTCGATCCCCGAAGACATGATCCGTTGAATATCAAACTCAACCGGCTCTTTGGGAAGACGGTGGAGTGGGATCACCTGATCCACCAGTCCACCAATTGAAGTACGCTTTTCGAAAAGATGAGGGCGGTAGCCTAACCGAACCAGTTGCACCGCACAGCCTAATCCACTGGGCCCCCCGCCTATCACCGCAATCTTCTGTGGTTTTGGAGCAATAGCTGGGGTTTCTGGCTTCTGTGATTGCTGTGCGATGAATGCCTGTAAGGCGCCTACCCGGATTGCATGTTGGCCCATCCCTGGTAAAACACAGGAACCTTCGCAATAACTTTGCGTTGGGCAAGCTGTTCCACACGTGGCACCTAATGGACAGGCGTCGTAGATCAAATCACTGGCGCCTTCTATGTTCCCATCGCGAAAGCGTTTGATAAAACCTGGAATATTCACATGCGCAGGACATGCTTTCATGCATGGACCCTCGTAACACCCCAGGCATCTATCCGCTTCAACCATAGCCTGACCTGGAGTAAACGGATGAAAAGCTCTACTTGAACTAACATCGCTTTTGTTTGACATAGAAATTCCTCTCAACCTGAATATTTATGATAGGGAAAGGAATGGATCATTGCATTCGTTTCCATATACCTTGAGCAGCGTTCTGTGCTTGAGAACGAATCTGAGATTCATCCAAACTTGTTACCTGACCATCGTGTAGCACCAGGCGGCCTTCAATGAATGCTTCACTGATATGGCCAGTGGTTAATGCCATGAAAATATGAGAGGTCAGGTTGTTTACATCTATCGGAGTAAAAGGCTCATAATGGATCAAAATGAGGTCAGCCTTATACCCTGGCTTGATCTTCCCCAATTTGCAATTGAATATCTTCTCTGCAAATCGTACGTTATGGTCATACACCAGGGATAATGCCTTTTGATCAGAAAATGCACTTGGATTTCCACTGACTAGACTCTGAAGAAGTCTGGCAAAAACCATCTCTTGAGGCAGATCATAAAAACCATCAGAACCAAGGCCAACTGGTTGGTCTACCCGAGCCATTTCACGAAGGGGGGCAATGCCAACACCATTTGAGATGTTGGAATGTGGATTATGAACATTAAAAGTACTTGTAGATTTAAGAATGTCAATATCTTTGGCATTAATGTGCACAGTATGAGCTAGAATGGTTTTTGACCCCAAAATACCTGTTTCAGCCAGAAATTCAGGGATTGATTGAGTGTGCGTTTCGTTGAATTGATCCACTTCTCTCTGGTGTTCTGCCATATGCATGTGGAATCCCGTATCCAGTCCACTGACCTCTGCTGCACAGCGCTGAAGTGTGTCATCTGATAAGCTATAGACGGCATGTAGGCCGAATAACCCCTGTATCATCGAATCTTTCTGAACTTGAGCAGATTTTATGAACCGTACATTTTCATGGATTGCCTGACTACAAATTTCATGTCCATCACGATCTGAAGTCTCATAAGCCAGGCAGGCACGAAGACCACATTTTTTAGTGTTTTCTGCAATTACGTCCAGACTATCGGGAATACACAATGGGCTTGAATGATGGTCAAAGACCGTGGTGATCCCATTTTTTAAAGAAGCTATGCTGCCAGCAAGAACCGATAATGCGATTTCCTCTTCCCACAAAAGGGCTTTATCAAATTTCCACCAAAGATTGGTCAATACTTCATGAAAGATCCTGGGAGATTCACCTTTAAGTGGCATACAGGTGGTAAGAGCTGAATAAAAATGGGTATGTGCATCAACCAAACCAGGCAATAATATGCAGCCATGCCCATCCACACGAATGGCTTCTGGATATGATTTCAAGAGATCCTGCGTTGACCCAACAGCCTGGATTAAATCATCTACGATAACAACACTGGTATCAAGTTTTATCTCAGGTTCTAATGGATCCTGGATCAACGTAACGTTTTTAATAAGAGTTTGCTTCTCCAATTCTTCCTCCGGGGGCTATAAGTACTTCGAGTTTCAAGATGGCGAGGAATTAACTCGCCTGCAGGTTTTTCACCCACCAGGCTTCCATCCTTTATCACCACTTCACCTCTTAAAATCGTGGTCAAACGAAGACCTGAGGCTTCCCACCCTTCATATGGCAGGCAATCCGTGTTCATGTGTAAATTCTTTGCAGCGATAGTCCCTTTCTTTTCAGGGTCGAGGATAACCAGATCAGCATCGCTACCAATAGCAAGAACTCCCTTACGAGGATAAAGCCCAAAAGCTTTCGCGGGTTCTGTTGCCCATGCCTGAACAAAGCGTTCGAGTGAGATTTTCCCCTTGGCAACGCCTTCACTAAAGATAAGAGGTAATCGGAGCTCAACGCCACCAATTCCACCTGGGATGAGGGAAAAGTTATCCAGGTGTTCCTCTTTCTGTTCTTTCGTGTAAGGACAATGATCAGTTGCCAGGATGGGAATACTCCCTTCAGCAAGATGCTTCCACAAGGCTTTTTGATTATTTGCTTTCTTGATGGAAGGGGCACAGATCATGTATGCGGCAAGCGTAGGATCTTTGCGATAAGTATCGCTATTCAATAGGAGATATTGAGGGCACGTCTCAGCAGTGACAGGTAGATTCTTATTCCTTGCCTTTTTAATAAGCTCTGCTCCAAGCCGGGTGCTTACATGATGGATGTGCAAAGGAACTCCCACGTTGCGTTCATAGCTTAACAGGCGAGAGATGGCTTCAGTTTCGCAGATTTCAGGTCGTGCGTCGAAATAATCAACCGGCGATACTTTCCCTTCATCCAAAAGTCTCTGGGTAATATGGTCGGCAAGCTGACCATTTTCAGCATGCACATCAACCATTCCTCCAGCCTTCTTCACGGCTTCCATAACATTCAAAAGATCTTCATCGGCTAACCGAAAACCTTCGTAAGCCATAAAAACCTTGAAACTTGGGAAACCACGCTGTACCAACTCTTTGACTTCTGCCAGTTTGTTGTGCACATCTCCCCGGATATTCAAGTGAAAGCTGTAATCCACCCAGGCATTTTTTTGGGCTTCTGTCAATTTTCTTTCCAAAGCAGCAGACAAACTTTCATCTTCTACTGGGATAGCAAAGTCAATAACCGTGGTTACTCCCCCATAAGCAGCAGCTCTTGTTCCTGAGAAGATATCATCTTTTGAAACATAGCTGCCAGTTGGCCATGGCATATGAACATGAACATCAATCCCACCCGGCAAGATATAACATCCATGAGCATCAATTTTATTTTCCGCCTGGCAATCCAGGTGTTCACCGATAGATACGATTTTTCCATCATCTATCAAAATGTCTGCATTAAAAACCGATTCTTGACCAACACATTTTCCATCAGTGATAAGAAGTTGACTCATAGTAAACTCGCTCGTTCTGTTTAATTTCTTGATTTTGCTTTCGATTTCAGAAAGCATTGAAGTCAGGCTTACCAACAAGCAAAGGTTAAGCAAACCCCTTTAAGAAATCGGTTGTTCCTCGCAATATCGGAAATTTCACACCATTAAGAAGATGCACTACTTGTTCAAAGGTTTTCTTGAATGCAACCTCTTCAGGTCATTTTTCCGCTGTCAGGAATTTGTTTCACCTTTTCGCGAAAACTTAACTCTCTTTCAATTACAAAAACTTTCTTTTGATTCATTAATTCATCAAAGGTTCCGTTTCTATATAAATACCAATATCGAAAAATCACATCACCGGTCATTGTGGGAATGACTATAGGAGTGAGTCATTCCCACATCAAACGATTCCTTCCCGGGCGATAATCTTTTAAGTCACAGCCCAATCGTTTCTTATGACCAGACTGGTTGACTCTCCAGTCCGACACGTTTCAAATAGAAGCGGATCACATTCTGGGCTTCTTTGATCAGTGCTTCCTCATCCAACCGGGTCAATTTGTGGTCGCGGACCACAACTTCGCCATCCACTACAACATGAACAACATCAGAACCTTCTGACCGATAAATGATGTTCCATAATGGATCCAAAACAGGTTGATTGTGGAGTGAAGAAAGGTCAACACAAACGATGTCAGCTTTCTTCCCGGGAGCAAGGATACCCAGGTCATTCCCCATTCCTAATGCACGTGCACCGTTCACGCATCCCATTCTGAATGCGTTGATGGGTGAAATTATCGCCGGGTTCAAGTTGGATACGCTTTGAAGCAACAATTCCTGTCGTACCTCACGGAAGAGGTCCACCTGCATATCAATCCCTAACGCGACATTCACACCAGCATCAAGTAAACGAGGAACCGGAGTGACTCCCTTCGCCAGTTTCATGTGGTTGACAGGGCAATGGACGACATTTGTGCCTGTATCTAGCAATATCTGGATTTCTTTGTCAGATAACAGAACACAATGCACAAACACACTTCGCTTGCCCGTGAACCCTAATTCATGCAAGAACTCCACTGGTCGGAAGCCATATTGCTTTTGGATGGTATCAACTTCTTGAGCGGTTTCAGCAATGTGGGTATAGAGACCCAGCCCAAGTTCATCAGCCAATTTGCGTGCTGCTCGATAATCATCCGGATCTGACTGGCGAAAAGATACGGGTGCAATGAAGAGGCGGTCGGTGGGTATCAATCCACCAGCCAGATCACGGATAGATGCCAGCGCATTTTCAATTGATTCACAAATTGGGGGGTACCCTTTTGTCATGATCCCACGTGCCATGAACCATCTGATCCCTGACTTTTTGTACCCTTTAACGGACACTTCAGCCAGATTTGGACGATGGAACGGATAGATATGATCCACTACGGAGGTGATCCCTACTTTAAGCAACCTTGAAGTGCTGAAAGCTGCCATAGTTTCATATTCAGACTCACCAGCAGACTCGTTCAACTTCCAACTGAACTTCAACATATCATCAAGCTTCAAGCCTTCGCCCGCTTTGAGCCCTGGGGTCAGGTCTCGCAGGTGATCATGCAGGTTATGCATACCTGGGATCAAAGCCATCCCTGATGCATCGATTTCTTGATCTGCTGGTTGTTCTGGACCACCAATGGCAGTAATTCTGCCACCCTGGATGTAAACGTCTTCTTTGACTATGGAGTTCGCATTTTCACCAGTAATTACAATCCCATTCTTAATTCGTAAATCAGCCATATTTTGACCTCATCCTTTTTCTCTCTAC
>JBDKSY010000360.1:0-5927 GCA_039680395.1 Anaerolineaceae bacterium
CCCATCGCAATTCCCACTGTAGCATTTGCCAGAGCAGGCGCATCGTTCACCCCATCACCTACCATTGCTACAACTCCGTATTGGGTGATAAGGCTGCGGATAGCAGCCAGTTTATCTTCCGGCATCAACTCAGCCATGATCTGGTTCACCCCAGCCTGGTGGGCGATACCCTCACCAACCCGTGTGTTGTCACCTGTCAGGAGGATGGTTTTTTCTATACCCGTTCGCTTTAGCTGATTTACAGTTGATTGGACTTCTGGCCGCAGGGTGTCAGCCAGGGCGATCAAACCGACCAGTGCATTTCCCCAGGAGACACCCATAAGTGTTTTCCCTTCGGCTTGTAAATGATCCGCTCTTTCAGATACCTGGTGGGAAATTACTATTTCATTCTTCTCCAACCATTTCAAGCTGCCAATAAGAATAGCCTGATCTTGATACCAGGAGCGAATACCCTGACCGGTCACAGATTCCACTTCACCGATAACCGGTAGAGTCAACCGTTGGGTGGATGCTGCACGGACAATTGCTTTTGCGAGAGGATGAGCTGAACGACTTTCAACCGATGCGGCTAATCCCAAAAGTTCTCTCTCATTTTGAACTGGACTACTAAGGGCAGGGAACACAACGATATCCGTTACTTCCGGTTGACCATACGTGATCGTGCCTGTTTTATCGAAGGCAATGGCTTTCAATCGCCCCAGATTTTCAAGGTGCACTCCTCCTTTGATCAAAATGCCATTACGAGCTGCCTGACCAATACCAGTCAGGATCGCTGCGGGTGCACCCAGCGCCAGCGCACAGGGAGAAGCAGCAACGAGGAGGGTCATCGCGCGTAAGAATGAATCGCGGAAAGGAATGCCAAAGACAGGTGGAATCAATATGACCAGAATCGTTCCAATCAATACGGCGGGAACAAAGAATTTTTCAAATTTCTCCACTGTTTGCTGGGTGGGAGATTTTTGTGTTTGCGCTTCTTCGACCAGTTTCATCACTTGCGCCAGGGTACCATCTTTCGCCAGGCGAGTTACTTGACCTTCCAGTGCGCCTTCACCGTTGATCGTTCCGGCAAAAAGCTTATCACCAGGCGCTTTATCTACAGGTATCGATTCACCCGTAACGGGTGCCTGATCAACTGAAGATTGTCCCATTTGAACAATGGCATCTACTGGAATGCGCGACCCGGGTCGTAGAATGATCACCTCTTGTAAACCAACCTGCTCAACCGGAACTTCGATTTCATGACCATTGCGTCGCACCAGTGCGGTTTTTGGAGTCAGGTCTGCCAGGGCAGCGATTGCTGAACGAGCGCGCTCCAACGCGCGTTCTTCGAGAACATGACCAAAACTAAAAAGGAAGATCAAAAGAGCGCCTTCAGCAAAATCACCTAATGCAGCCGCACCAATTGCTGCCAAAATCATCAACAGGTCTGTGTCAAAGGTACGTTCACGGAGTGCGTGTAGTGCATGACGGGAGATATCCCAACCACCAAATCCATAAGCTGCCAGGTAAAAAATAATGCTGAGAACCCTGGGGAAGTGAAACAATTGTTCTCCCAGCCAGCCAATAGCAAGCAGCAAGCCTGCGACCAGGCTAAAAAGCAATTCGCGATTTTCGATAAACCAGGTTTGGATTTGACCCAGTGGAATCTGGTAACCCAAAGAGCGGATACGCTTTTCGATCTCTGCTCGATTGGTTTGGTATGAATCGTACTCAACCTGCATGTTTTTCCCTGCGTAGCTAACACTGGCGCGTAATACCCCGTGTAACCGAGAAATGCTGTGCTCAATCACCATTGCACAGTCTGAACAATCCATGCCTTCAATATTGATCAGATCATGATGATAACGGTTTACGATTTCAGTTCCAGCCCGGGTTGCCAACTGTTTCAACTCTGTAATGGACATCTTTTCTGGGTCGTAATGTAAGCACAATTTCACGCTTCCATCTTCACGTTCAAGGTGGGCACGGATAAGTTTGTGATTACTTGATAAAGAGGTTTCCAACCGGTGAAAACAGGCTTCATCATCCTCTGCTACACCGGGCAGTAAAGGACGAACCTCCAGTTCGATATTTGCTTCCATGTTCTGTAAATTACCTTTCTTCGTGCATATGTGCCAGTCCGCGCTCGAATAGATCGCGGATGTGTTCGTCTTGTAGGGAGTAATAGACTACCCGTCCCTGTTTTCTGGATCGTACAAGGCGCAGATCGCGCAGCGACTTAAGCTGGTGAGAAACCGCTGATTGGGTCATTCCCAGGAGAGCTGCAAGGTCACAGACGCATAACTCTGCAATTGATAGCGCTGAAATGACACGGATCCGACTGGGGTCAGCCAGTGCCTGGAAAGTCTGAGCCAGATAAGTGGCAGTCAGACCGTCAATGAGATGGCTCTGAACCAGATTTACCTGGTCTTCGTGAATGAAATTTTCTTCGCATCGAGTGGGTATAGAGGAGGACATTTCGATCATTGTTCCTGATAAACATGAATATATGAGCAAGTGATCATATAATATCCCCTGATAAACCTTTTGTCAATTCCTCAGAAGAATCAAAATGCTACCTTATTGCTCTGAAGTTGCGAGGGGCCATGCGACCTTCAACCAGGGTGTATACCCATGCTTTTCCACCCCGTATACTCTGCCATGAGAAGGCTCACTGCATCCCTGTTCGTCTGTCAGGGTGATCTGCGTAGAATAAGTACCGGTAGGGATGAACACCAGTTTTCCATTTTGACAAACCCACGCTTCCACCAGGTAAGGTTCCTGTTCTGAATCATCACCTGCACGCAAGACCAGTGGGCTCCAGGTGATGATGACTTCATTATCATTACGTTTTGCAGTGACCCACGAAAGTGCATTGTAATAAGGAGACCAGGGCAGGTCAATTTCCATTGGATCTATGGGTTGAACAAGAAGGATATCGCCTTCGACATTCATCCATTCCAGGTTCATCCAACAGGGGTTGGTGCCTCCAATCGCGCGCACCTCGATATACCCCGTATCAGGCAGGATGCCAATAATCTCCAGATGACTTCCACCGACCAGGCCATATTTGTAGAGATAGTCATTGGAAGGGCCATAGAAGCAACTGACATGCTCCTGGTTCACCTCGCCGCGCAAAATTGTATAGGTGGGTGTCAGACTGGGCAGGGGGGTAAAAGTGGCAGTTGAAGTGATCGTTTCAGTTGGTGAGGGTGTTATGGTACGTGTTGGTGAGACTGTTGAAGATGGACTGGTGATGATAACCATAGATTCGGTTTCGGAAGAAATGGTAGTGTTGATTGTTTGTGTTGGTTGGGGTGAACAGGCTGCCAATAATATCAAGAATGTCAAAATACAAACCAGGAATGCCGGACCTCGTTTGTTTTTTTTCAATGGGATTGAGTGTGCAAAAAAGGCGTTCATTGGTGTATGAGGAGAAACCATAAAATAGACCTATTGGTTTGGTGGCCAGGGTATGGTAACAGGTTGTGAATATCCATGTTTTTCAACGGTCAGAAGCTCACCAGATGATGGTGCAGGGCAGCCGGGATCATCCTGCACGGTATAAGTGGTGGTGAACTGATCAGGCATGGATGCCGTCCACCACAGGTAAGCTCCGTTCTGGCAAACCCAGGCTTCGATGAAATATCCACGATCTTTATCACCCGTCATCACCACCTGATCCCAGGTAATGGTGACCATATTGCCATTTCGGGTTGCTTTGACGTTATTGGGAGGGCCATACTGGTTTGACCCAATTGATTGCAGGTTGGGCTCTGTATAATTGACGGTGGTGATATCTCCGCTTACATCAACCACCGAAGGCGCTACCCAGCAAAAATAATTGAGCTTGTCGAATTTGATATACAACCAGTTGCTGTAGCGAAAACGTCCACGGACAGTGCCTGCGTCGCCTGGATACAGGTCGGCTGCATGTAGATAAGCGGTGGATGGACCATACCGGCAATGAGCCTGGGATTTAACCACTACCGAAGGGAAGGTGAAGGTGGGCGTTGGCGTTATGGTGGGTGTAACGCTGATGGTTGGAGTAAAGGTGAGGCTTGGTTCTGGTGTTGAGGATGGAGTGGATGTGATCGTGGGCGAAACAGTTTGCGTTGATGCTTCTGTAGAAACTACTGTTGTTAAAGTCGGGGGATGTTGTGAGGGTTGGAACTGCTGATCAGGCTGACAGGCAGAGAGAACCAGGAAGCATAACAGGGAAATTATTATTTGCTTTCTCAATGGAAACCTCCCGATATCATTGCTGCTTTTATGCAACTTACAAGAATTTGGCACACGATAATTACTTATATTTCTTCTTCTCGGATGGTCAGCAAAAAGTAGATCTAGTTATGTGAAATTCTGGAACACGAAGATGGTTGCTATGAGAAGCGTCTGCTTTCAGATACAGACAATACCCTATTCCTGTGCCACTATCTCCGCTGCTGCATCATCCAGATCCTTCAGGATTTCCTCTGTGGTGCGTACTGGTGAATTAGGAACACCAAAGATAAGCTGGTACTGCACCATATCTTCCCAGATGGCATCTCGAATCACCGTCTGCACTTTACCCCAGGAAGCATCTGATGGGGGTGTGACTGCCAATCCAAGCAATGCGATAGCCTGTTCCATTTGTTGAGATGCGCTCATGAGATCGTATGTACTGGTGGTGAGGGGCAAGGTATCGGTGATTTCAGCAAGTCTGATCATTTGCTCTGGTTCAGAAAACCAGCGGATCACCAGCCATGAAGCCAACTGTTCGCTGGGTTTCGATGCAAGCATTCCGTAACTGTAGCCATAAGTTACCACAACGCCATTGCCATTTTCGGTTGGATAGGGCAGGAATACCCAATCATCTGTGTTCTCTACGGTTGTCATTGCAGCAGCCTGTATTGGGATCTCATCAACTGATAAGGAAGTAAGCAAAGTTTGATGAGTGGCAAAATAAGTATATGGTTCGGTGCTTTCTTCGGGCAGAGGAATTTCATTGTTCCAGGCGCATTTCTTCTCCGAAAGGTTTCGAAGATAGGCAAACGCCTTATTTATCTCGGGTGTATTGAAAGAATAGCTTTTCGTTGTACTGTTGAATATTTCTGCAGACTCAAATGCTGTCATCCAGCTTAAGGCTACATGGGGATCAGTATCCATGAACCACCCGCCTGTTCCAGGCACGCCATCGGTATTGTTCTTCTCGGCTGCCGTGCACGACTGTTCATAAAAATCATCCAGGGTCAGGGGAGGATCTTCATACCCTAATTCGTGTGCCCAGGTGCGATTGTATCCGATTCCTTCCATGGTACGGATTGCCGGGAATCCGATTCGGTGGTCATTCACAATGTCCTGCTTCCAAATTACTGGGTAATATGTTGCGATCTGTTCATTGGACAACCCCCAGACAGGGTCCTGAATATATTGATCAATATTTTTCAGAACCTTCCAATCATCCTGCCAATCCGCCAGTTGTTCAGTGGCTGCCATCACGATCTGTGGTGTGGTACTTGTTTTAAGTCCATTATTTATTTCATCTATCAGGTTCATATAATTGCCCGCGGCTTGAATTTCCAGCTCGATCCCCCATGGATTATCCCTGTTGAAATCATCCGCCATTCGCTGCATTTCTTTGATGGCTGAACCGTCAAGTGGGTGGACCAGGACAACCTTTATACCCTTCAGCTCTTCCTCTTTCACCTCGATCGTTGATAGAGGGGTAGGTGTTGTAGTAGGAATGACTGCCGTGGCGGTATTTTCAGGTGTATTTACGCTTGTGTTATTGAGAGTTGGGCTGCTAACGCTGGATGTTGCCGTAACTGGCATACAGGAAGATATGGTTATTGCGATGATGGCAAGCAAAGCCCATAAAAATGAATGAATTCGAAGGTTCATAAATTTGTTCCATGTCTCTCCGGAGGAATCCGGTGCGGAGGTTTTCCATTGACGATTCTTGGGTA
>JBDKSY010000361.1:0-4769 GCA_039680395.1 Anaerolineaceae bacterium
CCTGAACGGTTCCACCAGAAATCTTGCAGTTTTCCTGTGCAATTTTCAGCCATTCTGCAGGTGCCTGGTATTTCTTGGGGGCAGCGTGGGTGAAATTCATCCCCAGGCGGGTGCAGATGAACATCAATGAGCTCAACACATTAGTGGCATCTCCTACGAAGGTTACATTGAAGTCTTCCAGTTTTTTCCCTTCGGGAGCATGCTCGATCATGGTAAGCACATCGCACACCACCTGTGTCGGGTGGTTGTAGTCCGTCAGCCCGTTGATGACTGGAACGGTGGCATATTTCGCCAGGCCAAGGATGGTTTCATGTTTCAAAGTTCTGGCCATGATCACATCTACATAACGGGAAATAACCTGTGTGGTATCACCAAGAGATTCGCGCACTCCCAGGTGAATTTCACCTGGTTTAAGATATAAGGCATGACCACCCAATTCGGTCATCCCTGTCTCAAAGGAAATTCTGGTCCTTGTTGAAGGCTCCTCGAAGATCATTGCCAGGGAAGCCCCTTCAAGCAGTTTAGGTGTGGCGCCCTGTTTATCAGCTTTTTTGATCATGCGTATCAGTTCGATCAAGTCCAGAAGTTCACTTTTCGAAAAATCCTGGGTATCAATAAAGTGCTTTAGTTCCATTTGTACTCCTTTCCAAAATTAAAAATTGATCCAGCAAAAGCTGGATCATTACAAAACACTCTCATCATTATTCCCGATCTCAAAATCAATATCCTTGGGCAGCCAGGAATCAATGTTGCGGATAATTCGCGGAACAAGGGAATACCCTCGTACGGTTACTCCGTTGATCGAGGGAAGATGCTTTCGTAGGAATTCACGCATATCGTCATTGCTCTTGAAACGGCATTCGATGGATAGGTCGCGGTTCCCCTGCCCTAATGCGATATACGAAACTTCAGACGTATTCAGGAAATTCTGGATCACTTCGTCTTCCTGCTCTGGTTCCACCTCCAGAAAAACATCCACCGCGGTAAGATAACCAAAAGCTTCTGGTGAAACGATGGCTGTCAGGCGAATGGCTCCCATGCGAACCAGCCGGTCAATACGCTTCCGTATTGTTCGTTCATTGGCATCCAGAGCACGGGCGATCTCCGATGCAGATGTGCGTGCATCTTCATGGAGAAGCTGGATGATTTTTTGATCAATAAGGTCAAAGTCCGATTTTGCCATGTTTAGTTCCGTTTAGTGCTTTTATAGTTCCTATTCGGAATTATAATAGCGCATTTACGGAACTATTTCAAGTGGTTTATGACATTAATCACATAAATTAGTGCATTAAGCTAAGCCAGATGAGGTTCAGTATTTATCGTTATCCTGCACTCATTCGCAAAATGCTGGTATTATCGTATTATGTCAGGCAGGCAGATTTCTCTCAAAACCGTTCCACTTCCACAGCCTTCTGCCCCTTTGTTCCATATCCTTCAGAGGGTCTATCGGTATTTACGTCCCTATTGGAAGCAAACCGCTGGGGCGTATGCCTCATTGCTGGGCATCCTGGCGCTTAATACCCTGATCCCCCAACTGATCCGCTGGACCATTGATACTGGTATTGGTGGAAAGCAACCAGAAGTTCTGACATGGTCAGTACTGGCAATGCTTGGTTTGACCCTGCTCAAAGGGGTTTTTACCTATTTACAGGGCAAGTTAAGCGAAACTTCATCACAAAGCGTGGCTTACGACTTACGCAATGAAATTCAAAAGAAACTTACCCAGCTCTCCTTTTCCTATCATGATCAATCCGAAACGGGCGAGTTACTTTCCAGAGCAGTACAAGATGTAGAACGGGTTCGCTTCCTGACTGGACGCGCGACGCTCCGCATTCTGGATGGTGTTCTGATGCTGGTCGTCACGATGATCATGATGCTGATCATGGATTACCGCCTGGCATTGCTGATATTGGTGACCATGCCCTTGCTGGTAATTCAGGCATTACGATTTGGCACCAGGTACCGTCCTCTCTCCCTGCAGGTGCAAAAGCAGCTCGCAGTTCTTACCACTGCAGTCGAGCAGAACCTGCGTGGCAGTAAAGTAGTGAAAGCCTATGCCCAGGAAGATGTCGAGATCGAACGGTTCGAAAAAGAAAACTCCCGTTGGTTCGATCTATCTGTCCTTTCCGGGCGGATGCAGGCGATCAACATGCCGCTGCTTTTCCTGCTTGCCAACCTGGGTACGGTGATCATCGTATTGTATGGTGGCAATCAGGTCATCCAGGATAAATTGACCATTGGTGTGATCATTGCCTTTATCACTTACCTTGGGCAATTGATCGAACCGATTCGCCGCCTGGGTTTGATCATCCCGGCAGTTGCAATTGCCGGTTCTGCAGCCGAACGTATCTTTAGCATTCTCGATCAGGTACCCGAAGTAAAAGATGAACCTGATGCGATTTCCATGAAAAGCATTCAAGGACACGTTCAATTCGAGCATGTCTCTTTCGATTATGGTAGCCGCAAAGTGCTCAAAGAGATCAATTTTGAAGTTCTCCCTGGTCAGACCGTTGCTTTACTTGGCTCAACAGGTTCGGGCAAATCCTCGATCATCAATCTCATCCCCCGATTTTATGACCCTACCTCTGGCAAGATCCTCATTGATGGCATGGATATTCGCCATGTAACCCTTCATTCGTTGCGCAGCCAGATCGGCATCGTGATGCAGGAAACCACCCTGTTCGCTACCACGATCAAAGAAAACATCGCTTTTGGATGTTCGAACGTTTCAGAAGAAGAGGTCATCGAGGCTGCCAAAGCTGCCCAGGCGCATGACTTCATCATGGAAACTTCTCATGGTTATGACACTTATGTGGGTGAACGCGGTTCCACGCTTTCCGGAGGCCAAAAGCAGCGCCTTGCAATTGCCCGCGCCCTGCTGCTGAACCCCCGCATTCTCCTTCTGGATGATGCAACCGCATCCGTAGACACAGAAACAGAACATCTCATCCAACTTGCATTTGCGCGACTGGTTCAGGGACGCACCACTTTTGTCATTGCGCACCGACTCAGCACGGTGCGGAACGCAGACCAGATCTTGGTACTGGATGCTGGACATATTGCTGCTCAAGGCACACACGAGACGCTGCTATCTACATCTCACCTGTATCGCACAATTTATAACCAGCAGTTAAAGAAACAGGAGAGCAAACCATGAGCTTCACCATTGGTCCCGGTTCAGTAGGAATGGGTCCACGCTCTGCTTTGGATCACTTTGGCAGTACCAGCCAGCAAAGTGGTGATGTCTATAATCCCAAAGTTGTGAAGCACATGCTTTCTTACCTGCGTCCTCATCGTTGGAAAATGCTCCTGGCGTTGATCCTTACCCTGGCAGAATCGGGGTTGACACTGCTCTCACCTTATCTGGTCAAAGTCGCCATTGACCAATACATCACACCGAAGAATTCGCAGGGATTAACTACCATTGCTTTATTCATCGCGATAACATTCATTGCCCTATTCTTCGTCAGTTCAGTGCAAGGATATTTGCTTTCATGGGTGGGGCAAAACGTTCTGGCAACTGTCCGCAGCCGATTGTTCAACCATCTGCAGCGGCTACATCTGGGATACCATGACACGCATTTTGTGGGTGTGACTGTTTCACGCGTGATCAACGACGTTGCTGAGATCAATGAATTACTTTCTCAAGGGATCATCACCCTGTTGGGTGACCTTGTAGTGCTCATCGGGATTATTGTTATCATGTTTACCATGAGCCCAAAACTGGCGCTACTGACCTTCATCGTTCTGCCTTTAATGTTCCTGGCTACCTGGCTGTTCTCACGCCAGGCTCGTTCAGCATTTCGCGAAACCCGTTCGAAAGTTGCGGCAGTAGTAGGCGACCTGGCAGAAGATATCAACGGTATCCGTGCCATTCAAGCATTCACACAAGAGAAAGCCTCACAGGAACGATTTGAACAGGTCAATAAAGAAAATCGCAATGCCTATATCAACGCCATGTCTTTGTCGTTTGTCTTTTTACCAACCATCGAATTCTTGAGCACACTTGCCACAGCCATTGTTTTGTGGTTTGGCGGGCATTACGTGCTGCAAGAGACGGTAACCCTGGGTGTGATGGTGGCATTCCTTTCGTATGTTTCTCGATTCTTCCAGCCTATTCAGGAATTAAGCAGACTCTATACCACCTTTCAATCCGCCATGGCAGGTGGTGAACAGGTGGTCAAGCTTTTGGAAACTCCTGTAGAGATCGAAGATAAACCCGGTGCAGTTGAAATGCCGCAAGTACAGGGCAGGATCGAGTTATCGCATGTTTCCTTCCGCTACCGCCCAGATACACCTGTTGTATTGAATGACATCAACATGACCATCGAACCTGGAAAAACGGTGGCATTGGTCGGTCCGACGGGTGCCGGGAAAACCACCATCGCCAGCCTGATCGCCCGTTTCTATGAGGTGACCGAAGGATCCATTTCCATTGATGGTATGGATATTCGGTCGGTAACACAGCAATCTTTGCGCAGGCAGGTGCGGGTCGTCACACAGGATCCCTTCCTGTTTTCCCGTACCATTGGAGAGAATATCAAATATGGCATGCCCGAAGCCACTGACAGGCAAATGGAAGAAGCAGCCCGCCAGGCAAATGCCCACGATTTCATCTGCAGACTACCAGAGGGGTATCACACCCGTGTATTGGAAGGTGGAGTGAACCTTTCACAGGGGCAGCGCCAGCTTCTCAGCATCGCCCGGGCGTTGTTGACAAACCCAGGCGTGCTCATTCTGGATGAAGCCACTGCCAACATAGATACTGT
>JBDKSY010000362.1:0-11488 GCA_039680395.1 Anaerolineaceae bacterium
TGAGAGGTGTGGACATGCTCAATGCTAATGGGTAGGGATACACCGTATCCGATTGATCAAGAGGGGGGGTGAAAGGATCCTTCACATAGGGGGGCAATTCTTGAGTTTCCTGCTGTGCGGTTGCTGCATCAAACAGCACTACCAGGTTCCCGTCACTAACCTGTAGGAAAGTCGGGTCCCCATCCAGCGGTCCACCGGTGACTCTGAATTGATATTTTTCTTTATCTACCCAGATCTGCTGGTGGTCTTGTTGAATGACGGTACTGCCATCATCACCATAGTAAGTTATGGTTGCATCCATCCAGACGGTGTTCCAGAAGAGATGGCTGAGAAGCATTCGCAGGCGTATCTCAGATGGGTCTGTCGCAGTCGTGACAGGCAGCTCATTAGGATTTGTAGTTGGTATGGGAGTGGGCGTGATGGATGCGAATGTGGTTTGTTGTATTGGAGTACTGGTTGGTGTGTATTGAGTAGTTGTGCAACCAGTAAGAAGAAGTACAAGACAGATCAAGAAGGCAAGAAAATTTTTCATATGTGAATATTTCCTACTAAGTTAACGAAAAAAGTTTTCCCTGATATATTTACTGCTTGAATCAATGATGATATTTATACGAATTTTGTTCCTGGTAAAAGAACAATTGCAGAACAGCCTTATTTGACTATCATTCTTCAGAGTGCTATCATTTAAAGATGTAATTATTTATTATCCTTCTTTCGGAAGCCAAGGAGAAAAATGAGCACCGATTTTAAAATTCGTCTCATTGGAATGATATTATGCACTATTTTAGGGGTCAGTTGGGGAATATCATTGGGTCAGGCTGCTAATGTCAGCCCAGGTCAGTCATCTCTTAATGTTGAACAGTATGCCTTTACTTTGGGTCTTGTAGGTGCACTTGCTGGTCTTATTCTCTCTCCGTATATTACTACACGTCCTATTCGTGCAATTCGGTCCGTATTGGGGAAGTTATCCACGCAATCTTTGTTTGCAGCATTGATCGGATTGATCGCTGGATTAGTTGTTGCTGCATTACTTTCATTTCCGCTTTCGTTGTTACCCTATCCATTTGGCGACCTCACTCCATTCGTGGGAGTGCTGGTATTTGGGTACCTGGGGGTGGCAGTATTTGTGGCTCGCCAGAATGATCTTTTCAGTGTCATGCAGGCGATTTCTACCAGGCAAATTGGCACAACCGCTGCCAGCCCTGGCAGTCCGGCTATCGGTCACACTGATCTACGCACCATTTTATTGGATACCAGTGTCATCATAGACGGGCGTATTTCTGATGTGGCGAAAACGGGTTTCCTTTCCGGTTCTTTATTGATCCCGCGGTTTGTGCTCAATGAATTGCAGTATATTGCGGATTCACCGGATAGCCTGCGCCGGCAACGCGGCAGGAGGGGGATCGAGGTTCTGGCATCATTGCAGAAAGATCCCAGCATCCCGGTGCGGGTTTCTGATATTGATGTTGAAGGAATGCGCGAAGTAGATGACAAACTGGTGGTTCTGGCACGACAATTACGCTGCCCTATATTGACCAACGATTATAATCTGAACCGGGTGGCTGAATTGCAGGGTGTCACCGTTTTGAATATCAATGAGCTTGCAAATGCGGTAAAATCTGCCATGCTTCCTGGTGAAATTTTACATATCCATGTCATCCAGGAAGGGAAAGAGCTCAATCAAGGTGTCGGGTATATGGATGATGGCACCATGGTGGTGATCGAAAATGGTAAAGATTACCTTGATCAGGAAATCAATGTTACCGTAACCAAGGTATTGCAGACAGCCGCCGGGCGGATGATATTTGCACGACCTGAATAAATAATTATTGCTTGTAGGAGCCTTCTTCGCATGACCATTAAGATTTACAGCACATTAAGTAGAAAAAAAGAGGACTTTGAAACCATTGAACCCGGGAAGGTCCGCATGTATGTTTGCGGAGTGACCGTCTATAACAAGGCGCATATTGGACACGCCATGTTTGCACTGGTGTTTGATGTGATCCGTCGTTACCTGGAATATCGGGGATACCAGGTGAAGCATGTCATGAATTTCACGGATGTTGATGATAAGATCATTGCCCGTGCCAATCAAATGAACATGGACCCATTTGCATTAGCCGAAGGATATATCAATGAATTCCGTCAGAATTTAAAAGATTTGAATATCCTGCCTGCCACCATCAATCCACGTGCTACACAGGAGATTGGGCTCATCATCCAAATGATAGATGGTTTGATCAAGAAGGGGTTTGCTTACCCAGTAGATGGTGATGTCTATTTTCGGGTGGAAAAAGACAGGGATTATGGCAAGCTCTCTGGGCGCAGGCTGGATGATATGCAGGCCGGTGCTCGTATTGATGTGGATGGGCGAAAAGAGCATCCCATGGACTTTGCACTCTGGAAAGCATCCAAACCTGGTGAGCCTTCCTGGGAAAGCCCGTGGGGATTAGGCCGGCCAGGCTGGCATATCGAATGCTCTGCTATGAATCTTCATCATTTGGGAGAACAGATAGATATCCACGGTGGCGGGAATGACCTGATATTCCCCCATCATGAAAATGAAATTGCGCAGACTGAAAGTTTTACCGGTAAATCATTTGCTCGTTACTGGGTTCACAACGGAATGCTGCAACTGGGCGGCGATAAAATGTCGAAGAGCCTGGGTAATATGGTCACCATTGAAGACTATCTCTCGAAGCACAGCGCAGATTCACTCCGTTACCTGGTTTTGAACAGTGGCTACCGCAATCCGCTGACATTCAACGACGAAGTAGTTGAACAGGCTGAAAAAGCTATTGAGCGGCTGCGCGGCGCATTACGCTCTGCAGATGCCGGAGCAGCAGGTGCGCCACAAGCCAGCCTGGATGCGGTAATGGCACAAGGAAAAGCGACCCGTGATGGATTTGAGCAGTCAATGGATGATGATTTTAATTCCGCGGGTGCACTCGGATATTTATTTGAGCTGGTAAGAGTGATCAATCAAACCCGTGCCGATGGCGGTACAGATGCTCAATTGCTCGAAGGACAAAACCTTCTCAAAGACCTGGCAGGTGTATTAGGGCTGAAGTTAGAAGAAACGCCAGCCTTGAACCAGGCAGCAGGACCATTTATTGATCTGCTGGTGGAATTACGCCTAGAAATGCGCAAACAAAAGCTGTATGCCGTTTCTGACCAGATCCGTGACCGTCTTTCTGAATTGGGAGTGATACTGGAAGATGGCAAGGGTGGAACCACCTGGAGA
Organism: Anaerolineaceae bacterium; assembly: GCA_039680395.1. Taxonomy (GTDB): domain Bacteria; phylum Chloroflexota; class Anaerolineae; order Anaerolineales; family Anaerolineaceae; genus UBA4782. The sequence continues at coordinate 3,245 of JBDKSY010000362.1, forward strand.
ATGAAGTAGTGCGCGAGTGGATTGTAGGACGAAACCCCGTATATGAAGTAATTCGTGCGCACAGAAGGCAGGTCTTTCGACTTGTTATTGCCACAGGCGTACAAGTTTCTGGAAGATTGCAGGAAATCCTAAATCTGGCAAAGATACGCCGCATCAATGTTGAGCAAGTTCAACGTAACATGCTGGATAAGCTGGATGAGCATCATCAGGGTGTTGGGGTAGAGGTCAGTGGATATCCCTATCTGGAAATCGCTGATATCATGCAGAATGTCGAAAAGGATCAGGGTTCACCCCTGGTTCTCATTTTGGACATGATCCAGAATCCCCAAAACCTGGGTACTTTATTAAGAAGTGCAGAAGCCATTGGAGTACAGGGAGTTGTAATGCCCCTGGCACGAACAGCGGGGGTTACCCCCGCTGTGGTACATGCGTCTTCAGGCGCCAGTGAGCATTTGACACTGGCTCAGGCTAACCTGGTACAGGCAATCAATACCCTGAAAGAAGCAGGTTTATGGATATTTGGATTGGAAGCTGGAGAAAGGTCCCAATCTATAGAAACAGTAGATCTAACTATTCCGCTGGCATGGGTAGTGGGCAATGAAGGCGAAGGAATGCGCGAGCTGGTAAAGAAGAATTGCGATGTGCTGGTTTCTTTACCCATGAATGGGAAGGTGGATTCATTCAATGCTGCGGTCGCAGGATCCATTGCCCTGTTCCAAACAAATATCATGCGGCGGATGAAAGAAAACAATTCCACCAAATAATAAGAGCATTATTCTCCAATTAGTATAGATATGTGTTATATTTAAGAGAAATCTTTTACTGACACTTTATAGGAGGATATTATGGAAATCAGCAAAAAATTGAACGATGCGATCAATGCGCAAATAGGACATGAGTTTGAAGCTACCATGCAATACCTCAGTATGGCTGCTTACTTTGAAGGACAGGGTTTTAAGAAACTCGCAGCCCGCATGTACGAACAGGCTGATGAAGAGCACACGCATGGTATGAAATTCTTCAAGTTCGTTCTCGAACGGGGAGGTGAAATTGTCCTTCCTGCTTTGCCAGCACCTGCAGGCAAATTCGGATCTGCGCTGGCTGTTTTCAAAGTAGCTCTGGCATGGGAAAAGATCGTGACCAAAAATATCTATGGCTTGATGGATATTGCCATTGAAGATAAAGATTATGCTACTCAACAGTTCCTCAATTGGTTCACTAATGAGCAGATCGAAGAAGAAGCCAACATGGAAGCTTTTATTCGCATGGCAGAAAAAGTAGGTAAAGAACAGGAATACCTGCTGGAAAATTACGCATCCGTCGCATAAAACATATTAGCGAAAAACATTTACTATTGGCACAGGATCAAGACATCTGCTGTCTCTGACAACAGATGTCTTGTGCTTTCTACCGACACAATGAATTGACCTGATCCAAAAGGGATCAATCCATATAAATACCATTGGTCTGTTCCAGCCAATCTGCGACGGAATCGGCTGCTTTACCGACATTGCTATCCGAGATATCCAGATGCAGAGCAGGTAATTGTGAATGAGATACCAATACCTTGAGCTGTTCCTGTTCATCAATGAATTTCTGAAGGTCATTATATTGGGATGGATTCCCAGACACTTTCAGGCGCTCTACCCTGGCTTGCTCGAAGGATTCCGGGGTTCGGGTCAAAAATATCAATCTGAAACCAAGAGGTAACAGTCGTTGTTCCAGCCAGGAAAAATCATAATATTTTCCGTGATAGGTTTGCTGGTACATCTGGGTGGAGATATGAAATCTATCAATGATCCAGGAATAATAACGCTGCAATTCAAAAAGATGCACCCAGGTTGCATACGTTTCCATTGCCAGGGCTTCTTCTGAAGGGTCAAAGTTGATCAGCCCTCTTCCCCAGGGAAAATTGGTGAACGCACACCATTCTGCTGAGATCAGAGGTGAATGATACTGATATTTTCGAGGTCCTACTATTCTGGGATGCTCATTCAAAGCGAATGCCAGATCGGTTTTAAGGGTGAGACGTGTACCTTCTAGAATTACTTTGGGAACCATCTTTTTTATTCCCATGGAGTACCTCCGATATCAAAAGTATAGCAGGACTTTATGGTAAGATAGAATTATCGCAAGTATGAACGCAAAATCTTTCTCAAGCAAGACAGTTACACATAAAAAAGCATCCAACCTTCAGAGGGGTGTGTTCCTCATAGGAATTATTTTCACACTTTTATTCATGGTTGCTCCCAGGGTGCAGGGAAGAGCTGAAGATATTGTTATCGAACATTTACAGGTGGATATCTGGCCGGAATATGACAGACCTTCCGTATTGGTTATCTGCAATATTACCCTGACCGAAGATACCGTTTTTCCGGCTAAACTATCCTTAAAGATACCAGCAGAGGTCATTAGCCCTTCTCGCCTGGCTATGGTAAACCAGGATGGAATTTACACGAATGTTGATTACACAACGCAAGAGCAAAAAGATTGGATCAACATTGATTTTGAAACGAATTCTACAAAGATCCAACTGGAATATTATGATCCACGGCTGACATTTTCGGGTTACACCCGTACTTACCGGTATGATTGGCAGAATCCTTATCCGGTAAAGATGCTTTCTGTAAGAGTTCAGGAACCAGTCAACACCAAGAAGATGAGCATCAATCCGGATATGGGAATAGGGCAGGTCGGAGATGATGGTCTGGTTTATTATGCGTCCCTTTCAGGCGAGATACCGGCGAATAAAACCTATACTGTTGTATTGAAATACGAGAAGTCAGATTACACATTAAGTTCGGGCTTATTGCCTGTTTCTCCGGTAGAGCCGATCACCATACGTACAGAAGGCAGAACTACCATTACCAGGGTTATCCCCTGGGCAATGGCACTGTTAGGAATTCTCATGATCATTTCTGGTGGCTTCTGGTATTGGTATGTTGGACGAAAAGAACCCGCCCAGGAGCTGGTAACTCCACCTATCGAGCCAACACTTCACTCTTTGCGGCAGGCTGAGCAACTGATCAATCAAACATTCCTGTACTGTGCCTATTGTGGAAAGAGTATTCAAAAAGGTGATAAGTTTTGCCGCGAGTGTGGGAAACTAATTCAAAAAGAAAAATAAAGTGACCAATCTGTATGAGCAAAGTTTCTCTAAAAGATATTGTAGTTAATGAAGTAAAACATCTGACGATCAATCGTCAGGTAATTGGAGATTACATTTATATTCTGACAGGCGCCCTGGTACAGGCATTTTCCATGCGCCTGTTCCTTATCCCTGGACAGATGGTGAGTGGTGGCATCAGTGGTGCCGCGCAGATCATTAATTACTATACTCATTGGCCTATTGGTTTGATGATTTTTCTGGGAAATGCTCCATTATTCCTTTTAGGATGGCGTTACCTCGGGGGAGTACGTTTTGCGATTCGAACAGCGGTCTCGGTGGCAACCTTTTCACTTTTTACTGATCTATTGGTACTGTTCGTTCCGGTGCAAGGTGTGACGGATGACATGGTATTGAACTGTCTTTATGGTGGCGTAACCCTGGGAGTTGGGCTGGGTCTGGTATACCGGGGAAAAGGCACCAGCGGTGGCTCGGATATTTTAGGAAGAATTCTCAACAGAAAACTTGGAATTTCGATATCTCAGGCATATATGATCACTGATTCTCTGGTGGTGTTGGCCAGTGGATTCGCTTTTAGCTGGCCAAAGGCGTTGTATGGCCTGGTGGTGATCTATGTCAGCGGATTGGCTGCTGAAATGGTTTCGGAAGGCAACAGTGTGTACAGGTCGGTGATCATCGTTTCGCGGTGCCCGGAGGAAGTGGCAAAAGTGGTGCTGGAAGATATGGAGAGAGGTGTTACCATCCTTTTAGGAAAAGGAGGGTATACTGGCGCTGACCGCCCTGTTTTGTATTGCGTAGTGACTCGCGCTGAAGTAAATCAATTGAAAGAAATAGTCTCAGAAATAGACCCTTCTGCTTTTATGGTGATCGGCCAGGCAAACGAAGCTCTTGGGGAGGGCTTCAAACCGTTTGAAGAAGGGAAGAAATAGTCAGGCTTTATTCACCAGACAAAATGCTGTAATGCTGCAATCGCAATTGCAAACTGCGCGAAGTGATAGGTGATATGCACCCACGTGCGTCCATGGGGGATTGGACGGACAAAACGATCGAAACCCAACATGATATCAGAGATGACAAAGAAAGCAGCGCCTCCCGTGAATAATAAGGCATGCGGGAGTTGCCAATCATTCTTATATAACGTGAGCCCGGAAGAAACCAGCAACAACCCTTCCACCAGGCTGTACAGAATTACCCCACCGATCAATTTCTTTGGCCCTTTTCGTTTTCGAATGGTGCGGATGATCTCAAAAACCGGAAATAATACTACTGCCAGGATGAAAATGCTGCCAACGTAAGCAAGCGCATTTCGTGGCAGGGCGCTCTGGTTCAAGGCTGTAATAAACCAAATCTGGCCAATCATAAACGCAGCCAGCCCTCCCAGGAAGAATCTGGCACGCAGCATGAGCAGAACATCTCCCAACAGGCAGAAGAGCAGACCAATAGCCACAAAAAGAATATCGCCTTTCCAGTGAGAGACGAAAAATGTCCACAGGATGAGAAAAACCATGGTCGCGGGTTTAAAGACATACATTACCCGAAATTTCCCGAACCAGGTGGCTGCCCAATCCACACCTGCGGAAGCTGCTGCAAAAAACAGCCAAAACAAATGAGGGTTAATCATCTTTGGGAAGGATGTATCCTAGCTGTGTAAGGGCTTCGGGATTATCTCGCCAGTTCTTATTTACCTTTACTTTTAACTCCAAATAAACTTTACGACCACTCATGGATTCAATTTCTTTGCGAGCGGTGCTGCCTATCTTTTTCAACATCTCACCGCCTTTCCCGATCACAATTCCTTTGTGATTCTCTCGCTCGAGATGCAGAGTGGCAGAAATATATGCCAGTTGGTCAGAACGCTCGGTATATTCATCTATTTTTACGCCGATGGAATGTGGAATTTCATCACGCAAATGAAAAAGTGCAGCTTCACGGATCAGGTCAGCCGCTATGTCTCGCTCGTACAGGTCTGTCACCTGGTCTGCATCGTAGTATGCTGGACCTTCGGGAAGATGTTCGATCACTTTCTTTAATAATGCCTGGCATTTTTTTTCATCAAGGGCCGAAATCGGCATGGTTTCAACACCCTGGCAAAGGGCTTCATATTGTTCGCTACGATGTCTGACTTCATCGGGAGAGATCAAATCGCACTTGTTCAAAACCATTATCAACCATCCGGGGATGGGATGTTCCTGGATCTGCTTTGCGATCAATTTGTCTTCAGCGTGGGGGCTGACACTTGCATCAACCAGCCAGATCACCACATCTGCATCAGGCAAAGTTTGAATGGCAACTTCATTCATATATTCACCCAACTGGTGCTGCGGTTTGTGAATACCGGGGGTATCCATGAAAACCAATTGAGCTTTTTCGAGGGTTAATATACCCAACTGCCTGCGGCGTGTGGTTTGAGGGCGGGGTGATACCGCTGCCACTTTTTGCCCAAGTAACGCATTCAATAAAGTAGATTTCCCAACATTGGGACGACCGATAAGCGCAACAAATCCTGAACGAAAAGGTGTATCCATATTATGATTGTACCGTCTTTTGCCAGTTAACAATAATTACACCACCAATGATCACTATACAACCAACAACCATTTGCCACTCAAAAGGCTCTCCCAGAAAAATGAGACCCAGGATCGCACCCACAATCGGGAAGATATAGTTTGTCATCATTGTCTTTGTCGGTCCAACTGAATGAAGCAAAGAATAATAGATCGTGGTTGCCAGACCCGTGCATACGATTCCCAGGATTGCCAAAGCTATCCACGTGCGTGGCAATACGGGTAAGATAAATTGCTTTTGTCCGAACAAGGCTATCGGCCAGATAATGAGATTGGCTCCAAGTTGTTGACCTAAAGCCTGGGTGATCGCTGGAAGGCCTTTGGTGAACTTTCGCGCGAAAACCGATGAACCACCATAGAACATGGTGGCGATAAGCATGGCGATCAACCCCATGGTATAACCGCTCAATCCATTGTTTAAATGGTTCGACATGAGGATCAGCACACCACTAAAGCCGACGATCAAACCAAAAAATTTCCGCCAGGTGAACCGGTCGTCAGACAGGAAAATGGATGAAAAGATGATCGTGAATAAAGGCGGCGTGCCGTTCAAAATGGCTGCAATGGCAGAAGGAATTTGCGTCTCTGCCCAGGAGATGAGCATGAACGGGAATGCCAGATTAAATCCACCCAGGAAAAGGAAAACCCACCACCTGGAGCGAAAGGAGAATTTCTGATGCGTGACAAGGGCAAAAATAAGCAGGGTCACCAGTGCAAAAGAAACTCGCAGAGCAACCAGTGTAAAAGGGGTGATCTCCTGGACAATGATTTTTATCCAGAGAAATGAAGTACCCCAGATCGTTCCCAGCGCAATGAATTTAAGCCAGTTTTTCGCCGACAAGGTTATTTCCTTCAAGTTTCAATAAGATAGCTTTTGTGGCAATGCCATCTGGTGCAGCAAAACCGTGAAGCGAGCGATCGGAACCAATGACGCGATGGCAGGGGATAAAGATCGGGATAGGATTGCTTGCCATGGCTGCGCCAATTGCTCTGGCAGCCAGGGGGCTTCCTGATAATCTGGCAAGTCCGGAATAGGTTATGGTTTGCCCATAGGGGATCTGTTGGGTGATACTTAATACGTGTTGCTGAAAAGGAGTCCGGCTTTTCACATTCAATTCGATGGAAAATTCTTTCCGTTTCCTTGCGAAATATTCAAGCAGTTGATCAGCAGTATCACACAGGGCAGGGCTTTTTTCTCCGTTCACAGGTGCCCACCCTGGATATTTTTCTTTCAACTGCTCCAGGCTGCAAAAGTGAAGCGAATACAGGCAGCTAAGGGTTCCGGTTAAGGTAACCGGTCCAATGGGGGTATTCTTGAGCTCTCTTGCGTATTCTGAAATACTTTCCATACCCATTTCTCCCAGAAAAACCGATCAAGTTTGAATGTTATCACAATCTGTGTTGTGAGCAAAAAATGTAAAGTATTGAAAATGAAAGATCACAGAACCACTATAGACCAAAAGGATTTCCAGCAACTCAGAAAGAGTGCCATTTGCAAGTTGCAATACCCAGATTTTTATGGTAATTCGTAAATATCTGTACGGGTATAATATCTTATGAACAGTACTTTGTCTACATAATTGTTCACATAGGAGCATTAATGAATATTGCACAGTTAATTCAAGGATTAGCAGTCATCGGGTGGCTGGCCGCGATCGCCTTTGTTTTTGTATCAGTCTATCGAGCGAGCAGAGGACACGCGATAACGAAAGCAAAGCAGATCATGATCATCCTGGTGGTTGCGGCAATTGTTCTTAGCGTATCTTCTGCAGGCCTGGTTTTTATTCAACCTGAAGAAAGAGGTGTGGTGATTTCTGCAATCGCCCCCGACGGATATCGGAAAGAACCTTTGGGACCAGGATTGAATTACATCATCCCGTTTGCTGAAAGTGTGGTCCGTTATCCCATTTCTCGACAGACGTATACCATGTCCATTGCGCCTTCTGAAGGCCAGATCATTGGTGATGATTCCATCACCGCCAGAACTTCAGACGGGCAGGAGATCTATGTAGATGCATCGGTGATCTTTTCCATCGATCCTGAAAAAGTTGTTCAGTTGCATATCGAATGGCAGGACCGTTACGGGTCAGACCTGGTGCGCGCACAAGCGCGTGGCATCATCCGTGATGCGGTATCTCAATTTGGGGTTGAGGAAGTTTACAGTTCAAAGCGGTATGAACTGGTTAGCATGATCACCTCAGGAATGAAAACAAAACTGGAGGAAAACGGATTGTTATTAATTGATTTTGTCCTCCGGAACATTACCTTTTCTCCTGAATACGCCGCTTCAGTAGAACAGAAACAGATTGCTGAACAACAGGCACAGCAGGCTCAATTTGTAGTAGAACAGAGGAAGCAAGAAGCAGAGCAAGCACGCCAGGTGGCTCAAGGGAAAGCGGATGCTCAGGTGACTGAAGCAAAAGGTGCTGCTGAATCCCGCAAGATCCAGGCAGATGCTGAAGCCTATGCCCTTCAAACCATTGCCAACGTGGTTAATGAAAATCCTGATATTCTCATGTATAACTATATTAATGCACTGTCACCGAATATTGA
>JBDKSY010000363.1:0-1550 GCA_039680395.1 Anaerolineaceae bacterium
TGCAGCGTCATTTGTAGTAGAAAAACCAGAAGCTGATCTTCTCGATCAAAAACCGCGCGATCCAAAAGCCAGGTTCATGGATAAAACCATGATCAGCAGTATTGTCACTTCCTCTCTGGGATTGTTCGCAGCAGTGACGCTGGTGTACCTCTTCACCTGGTATCACACAGAAAGTGTAGTGGCATCGCAGACTGTCGCTTTCTTTAGTTGGATGATCGGACATGTACTTCTGGCATTCAACATGCGATCAGAACGGCAACCTATCTACCAGCTTGGTTTGGGTAGCAATTGGATGATGATCATCTGGGGAGCAGCAGTGACGCTTTTCCTTGCAGGATTTTCCCTTCTCTCGGGTGCACAGGACCTGATGAACACCATCTCATTAACAATCTCACAATGGAGTATGATTCTCATCGTAACCTTCCTTGGCACATTCTGGCTGGAGATCAAGAAAATGATGACGTATAAAAATATAAAAATCCGTGGCATTACAACACAAAAAAAGCAGGTATAAGGATTCATATGGAAGAAAAACATAACGCAATTGAACGTGTAACCATTAAACAGCTTCCTCGCAATGTCTGGGCGGTTGGGTTTACCAGCTTTTTTATGGATATTTCCAGCGAAATGGTACTGAATATCGTTCCATTATTTCTATCGAATGTTCTGGGCGTGCAAACCAGCATCATCGGCTTGATTGATGGGATCGCTGAAGCAATTGCCAGCATTCTGAAACTATTTTCAGGCTGGCTGTCTGATAAGATTGGCGGTAGAAAATGGCTGGCAGTGGCTGGGTACGCTCTTTCGGCATTGTCAAAGCCATTTTTCTATATTGCCAGCAGTTGGGAACTCATCGGAGGTGTGCGATGGGCTGATCGGGTAGGTAAAGGGATTCGCACAGCTCCTCGTGATGCGCTGGTTGCGGATTCAGTAACACCGAAAACCCGCGGTCTTGCTTTTGGTTTCAACCGTGCCATGGATAAAGGTGGCGCTGTTTTGGGTATTCTCATTGCTGCAATTGCAGTCTGGTTAACCCAAAAGAACAACATAGATCTATCCAAACCCACTTTTCAAACCATTGTACTGATCAGCCTTTTTCCTGCGTTTTTAGCAGTTATTTCTCTGATCTTTGGCGCAAAAGATGTGGAAGTCAAAGGTCAACGAGCAGCGCCAAAGTTTTCACTTCGTGGAATGGGGAAATCCTTCAATATTTTCCTTGTGATCGTCAGCATTTTCACCCTGGGCAACTCTGCTGATTCGTTCCTAATTCTCCGTGCTCAGAATTTGGGAGTATCAGTGATCGGTATTTTGATCATGCTGGCAGTTTACAACTTGATCATCACATTAGTCGCCACCCCTGCAGGAGCACTTTCTGACCGGATTGGTCGCAGAAAGTTGATCATAGGCGGATGGCTGGTATACGCTGTGATCTATTTGGGATTTTCGATCGCCAATCAAGCATGGCAGGTATGGCTTTTATATGTAGCGTACGGATTATATTTTGGTCTGGCTTTTGGTACAACCAACGCCATGGTTGCTGACCTGGTACC
>JBDKSY010000364.1:0-5957 GCA_039680395.1 Anaerolineaceae bacterium
GATGTGGTAACAGGGTTGATCAAAGCAAACTTTCCTACGCGCGTTTCATTTGCTGTTGCTTCTTCTATAGATTCAAGAGTTATTCTGGATACGAATGGCGCAGAAACATTAATGGGGCGTGGCGATATGTTGTTCCTCTCACCAGAAATAGGCACACCAGTACGCTGCCAGGGGGTTATGGTCACCGATCATGAGATCGAGAGGGTGGTTGATTTTTGGAAGAAGGCATCCTCCGAAGAGGAGCAGCAATCCTGCCCATGGGAAGAACTTATCCAGGCACAGAGTGAGACACCCGATGATGAACTTTTACAAAAAGCGATCGAGGTGGTAAAAAAGACTCAACGGGCATCCGCTTCGCTTTTGCAACGCCGCCTGCGAGTGGGCTATCCACGGGCTGCCAGCCTGATAGATAAATTAGAGGAACTTGGGATAATTGGACCAGCAGTAGGGGGTGGAAAAGAACGTGAAGTATTCTATGGGCCTGATGATGACAAAGATCCCTATGATCATCGTGATGAAGAACCAGAGGAATGAAATTAATGCTTGACAGAACGTTTTGGTTCCTGTACTATTATTCGGTTATTTTTAGAAAGCGATAATTCATGTCAGAAGAAAATGTAAATATAAGCAGCAATGAACAAAAGACTTTTACAGATAAACTACGTGGAATCTTTAAAGGTGTATTTCTTCCAGTAGCGAAATTTCTCACCCGAATGGGGATCAAACCAAATGCGGTAACCCTTGCAGGATTGGTTGGGCATTTTGGAGCGGCTGCTCTGGCTGTTACCGGTCATATGACCTGGGCTGGCATCGTCATTTTATTAATGGCACCGATGGATTTTCTGGATGGTACTATGGCGCGGCTCCGTGGCGAATCATCCCGTTTTGGCGCATTTGTAGATTCAGTTACTGACCGGTATTCTGAGTTTGTCATTATGGGTGGTTTGCTTATTTATTTCTTGATACAAGGAAACTGGCATGGGTGTGGGGCAGTATTTCTGGCTGCGACTGGTTCTGTGATGGTTTCTTATATTCGCTCGAAAGCTGAAGGTTTAGGATACGAAGCAAAAATCGGACTGCTCAGTCGGGTAGAGCGGTATATTATCCTTGTTCCAGGCCTGGTATTTAATTTTCCTGAATATGCATTATGGATCATTGGTGTGTTTGCCCATTTCACTGCCTTGCAGAGGATCGTCAGTGTACGGAAACAGGCTCATGCAGAAATAAAAAATTCAAGTATTGAAGCCACCCAAGAAAAATAACATGAAAAGGAAGTAAAACCCATGATCGTACGTGAAGGTTTCTCGATAGGACCCGTTTTTATTTACTGGTATGCCATTTTAATCATGATTGGTGCGCTTGCTGCCACATTTTTGGCCTCATATCTCGCAAAGCAACGGGGCGAAAATCCTGAAACTCCCTGGGATATGCTGCCCTGGTTGTTGATCGGCGGGATCATTGGTGCTCGACTTTGGCATATTTTCACCCCTCCTGCCTCCATGGTAGAACAAGGCTTTACAACCGGGTATTACCTTACCCATCCGTTGGATGCATTGAACATTCGGAATGGTGGATTGGGGATTCCAGGCGCAGTAATGGGTGGTGTTTTTGCTTTATGGTTGTACTGCAAAAACAAGAGGATGAAAATGCTATTCTGGATGGATTTGATCGCTCCAGGATTGGCTCTTGCTCAGGCAGTTGGCCGTTGGGGAAATTTCTTGAACCAGGAAGTGTATGGTGCTCCCAGCAATCTGCCATGGGCGATCACGATTGACGTTGCACACAGGTTACCCGGCTTTGAGAATTATGCCACCTACCACCCCTTATTCCTTTATGAATCGCTGTGGAACCTGTTTATCATGGGTTTGCTCCTTTACCTGGGTATGACGCTCAAGGATCGGCTGATAAATGGTGATATCTTCCGATTCTATTTATTCCTCTACCCATTTGCTCGTTTCTTGCTCGAGTTCTTACGACTCGATCCATCTCCAGTGGCTGGCTTGAACGTCAACCAGACATTAATGGGCGTGCTGATGGTCGCTTCCATTATCTGGTACATCTGGGCTCACAGGCAGAAAAAGGATGTCGTGAATATACAGGTGAATCCTGAAGGGGAGAAATCTGAAGAAAAGGATGCTCCAGAAGAAAGTTTAGCTGAAAAGGCAACTGAAGAAGAGGTTCCAGAGAATAAAGAACTTGCGGAAAATAAACCAACAGAATAAGAAATTCACCACGCTCCCCAAAAGGGAGTGTGTGTTTAAAGATAAAATAGAAAAATTATCATTATGTTTTTATGAGTGATGAGGTGAATGATGTGTAAAGTAACAGTGTTGGGCTCTGCTCATGCCGTACCAGACCTGGATCACGACAATGCACATTTATTGATCCAGGCAGGCAAAACGAATGTTCTTGTAGATTGTTCCAGCAGCCCGGTGCAGCGTTTGCAAAAAGCAGGGGTGGCATTGGATGATATCAGCGATATTATTTTCACCCATTTTCACCCCGATCATGTGGCAGGTGCTCCGCTTTTCTTCATGGTTATGTGGTTGCAGGGAAGGCAGAAACCTTTGCAGTTGTATGGATTGGATGTTACGCTCTCAAAAATCCATCAAAACATGCAATTATACGGATATGAAACCTGGCCAGGTTGCTACCCAATGCAATATCATCCTATCCCTTCGGAAAATGGCACACTGGTAATGGAAAATGATGATCTGAAAATTACTTCTTCTCCAGTAAAACATCTGATCCCAACAATCGGAATACGCGCGGATTTTAAATCTACAGGGAAAAGTATGGTGTATTCCTGTGATACAGAACCATGCAAAGCTGTAGTTGAGCTGGCAAGAGGGGCTGATATTCTCTTCCATGAAGCTGCCGGAGGGTTAAAAGGGCATTCTTCACCTGAACAGGCAGCAGAAATTGCCCAAGAAGCGGGCGTAAAGACACTCTACCTGATCCATTATGCCTATGCTCACCCTGAATTGAATGAAATGGTAAAACGTGCCCAAAGGATATTTTCTGGGCCTGTGATCCTTACTTATGATTTTATGACTATCGAACTGGGTTAATTACCAGCCTTGTAAGAAAGTTTCCCAGTCTGAGTTCTCTGTCAGGAAATGGCTGAAGAGATAATACGCAGACCGTGGTGGCTCTTTCGGGATATGGAGAAGATGCATTTTTACTTCTTCGAGACTTCTGCCACCTTTATGATGATTGCAGGCAGGGCAGGCTGCTGCGACATTCTCCCAGATGTGCAGCCCTCCCAGATGGCGGGGGATCACATGGTCAATGGTCAATTCCTGGGTATGTTTTCCACAGTATTGGCAGGTATATTGGTCACGGCGGAAAACTTCACGGCGGGTCAATCGAACGCAGGGGCGCGGGATATGAACCATGGCTTGCAAACGGATCACCGAGGGTTTAGGAAATGTGGCGTTGCTGGTATGAATGACACCTCTACCATTGACAACCAGTGCAGCTTTTTCCATCAATAATAACCCCACTGCCCGGTGCATCTCGCAAACATGGATAGGTTCAAAATTTGCATTGAGAACAAGTACCTGTTCCATACGCTACCCAATAGGACGATTATAGCACAAGGTTTTTGGATTGCTCCAGTGCTTTCATGGATAACCCTTTCCCCCTATTTTATTGCATGGTTTCAGATAGCAATTTGGAAGCAATGGATCTTGCCAGATCAGGGTTATCTTCTTCCAGCACTAGAGCCAATGTCAGAGGAGTGCCCTGCCAGGTGGAAACAGTGCCAGCAATCACCCAGGTGATGGTTCCTTCTTCTGTTTGAGCCTGACCAACTGCCTGCCAGGTAGCAGTACCGGCGATGGTGAAATTCTGCACGTCATTTTCAATGATATTTTTCGGGTATGTAGAAGTTGGAGATTCAACCGGTAGGACTATCCAACCTTCCATTGGAGTATCTACTGCCATTGCAAGCAGAGGCGCGGGACGCTGGCCATTCACACTATAAGCAGCGGCGGCTAACGCTACCTGTAATGGGCTGACACGGAAGTTATCCTGACCAAGCGATGTCTGTTCCAGGTCATTCAAATCGGTGATATCGCCCGGTATGGCGGCTGCCAATGGTAGTGTGTTGGTCTTATCAAACCCCCAGGTGTGATAAACATTGGTAAGCTCATCAAGATTTAGTTTCTTTCCAAGAATGACAGATGCCTGTGGGCAACCGGCTTGTACTGCAGAATACCAGGTATTTGATGCAGGGGTATAAGCACAGTCCAATACTGTACCATCTTTCGTTTCAGCGCTCCAGGAAGTGGGTACAGCAGGGAGAGTATTTCCTAATGATTCAAAAGCTGTAAGCAAGAAAGGCGAAAGCATAGTACCCAAAGGGTACTCACCCTGTGTTGCCCGGTTGATCAAGGGCGCATTGCTGTCATCCTTCCAGGTTTGCCACATGGCATCCAACTGGTTGGCATCGAAATTGGGATGCGAAGACATAACAAGGATCTCTCCGCTTTGTGCGTTCAGTAAAACCAGAGCACCTTTCTTCCCTTCAAGCAATTCATCTGCTTTTTGCTGCAATTCCAGAGAGATTGTCAGACGCACATCCAAACCTGAAGGAGGTTGATTGAAAAGCAGGTCTTGCCAAAATATCCGGCTGCTGGATACTCCTTGAAGACCACGTAGGTACCCATCAAGACTGGCTTCGATTCCGCCCTGCCCGTACATGGGGTTGGAATAACCGACTGTATTACTCAAATCAGGATATAAGATGGTGCGTATATAATTACCAGCTTCTCCCGTAGTTCGAGAGATCACCTGGTTCTTCCGGTCGAGTATCTCACCACGAACCACATACCGGTCATTGATCGCCCAACGAGGATCATCACTGCGTTGTAAAAGTGAATCAGAGCGAACGATCGCATAATAGCCGTTGATCAATGCGATAGCTGACATGGCGGTCAGTACACCCGCGCTGATAAGTTTATATGGAAAGGTGAAGACCATGAAGGCAGGACTTTCTTCCGGTTGATTGCTGGTCAAAAGTAAGATCAAACCTGCGATGCAGGCTGTTAACAGTGATGACCCACCATAGGAAACAAAGGGAAGGGTAACACCCGTAAGAGGTATCAGCCGGAGGTTTCCACCCATGATAAGTATTGCCTGCAGCACGAGATACATTGTCAGACCAGCTGCCAGGCATCTTTGAAATGAGTTCTTTGCTTTCAGAGCGGTCAACATCCCTCGCACAGAGAGCATTGCGAACAATAATATCAACGCTGATGTTCCAAGCAGGCCTAACTCTTCACCCACACTGGCAAAGATAAAATCTGAATGTGCCACAGGCACAACGCCAGGGCTTCCCAGCCCGGGGCCACTTCCAAATAAGCGGCCATTTGCTACAGCCAGCAGTGATTGAACCAGTTGATACGATTGGTGACCAGGATCGAACCAGGGGTTCAACCATGTGTTGATGCGAACCTGAATTACATTAAAGGAAAAGTAGCCTACCACTGCAGCTGCCAGAATGATCCCAGTGCCGATCAAAAGAATACGCCGCTTTCCTGAAGCAAGGTAAATGATCGTAAAGTAAAGAAGAATAAAAATAGTGGCAGTACCCAGATCACGCTGCGCCAGCAACAAGAAAATTGCAGCGCTTACGAGGATGATGGTAGGTGCCAACAATTGCAACAGGTTCAGGTGAATGGGTAACCTGTCAGCCAGATAAGCAGCCAGATATACAACCAGCAAGAGTTTCAGGGGTTCAGATGGCTGGAGATAGATCCCACCCAGCCAGAGCCATAAGCGTGGACCTTCGCCAGAAGGGTAAGTACCGATCACGAAGGTGAGCACCATCAGCAATAAACCACCTGTAAGCCAGATGTATTTGTATCTTCGCAACCAGGTTAGAAAAACAGGAAAACGCAAGCCCAGCCCCATGATTACGAAAGCCAGGATCAACCATAAAGTCTGCCGAA
>JBDKSY010000365.1:0-4986 GCA_039680395.1 Anaerolineaceae bacterium
TCACCACAATTCACCACTTATCACCACATTTAGACACATTGTATACGATATAAAACCAATTTGCAATAGGGAAACACAAAAATTACCTTAAAATAACCGTTAATTCTTTTATTGCTGCCATGTGAAATTATTTACGCGATTTTTATATTAGCCCAATCAAAGAGGAGGAACCATGAAGCCACAGCTATTTGCCTTGTTGACCGCAATATTTTGGGGAGTAGGGGGGTATTTTGAAAAGAAAGGACTACATCTGGGTAATTTAAGTCCGCAAATGGGCATAACTATTCGCACTGCAATTGCACTGATCGTTCTTGGTGTGGTAAGTTTTCCACAATGGAAAACGATCCCGCAGGCTGGTACAAAAGCTCTGCTGTATATGATCATAGGGGGAGGCGTGGTTGCAGGCGCGGCAGGTATGCTGTGCTATTACACTGCGATCAAAGGCGCACCACTGGGAAAAGTAATGCCCATTGCGTTCACATCCCCTTTATTTGGAGCATTAATGGGAATATTATTCGCTGGTGAACCAATTACAGTAAAAACAATTGCGGGCATGCTGATGACGGTTGGTGGAATTGTCCTGCTAACATTTGGGTAGTATTTCATCTATTACACATTCAATCAGGTGAGCTGCATTTTCCATTAAATTGTCAGATTGGATTGTGAATCTGTAGATTCCTCCTGAAATCTGGCATTTAATCGAAATTCCCTATTGACAATCATAGGGAGAACCTCTATACTAATACTAGTAACACGAGTTACTAACACGTGTGAGCATGAATAAAAAACGCGCTACCAGTGAAGATGTTGCTCAATTAGCAGGGGTATCCCGGACAACGGTGTCGTTTGTTCTCAATAATGTCCAGGGGGTCAATATCCGCGAATCTACGCGGGCGCGTATTTTAAAAGTAGCCAAAGAGTTAAATTACATGCCCAATGTTTCAGGGCGCAAATTAGTCAGCGGGAAGACCAATACCATTGGTCTTGTGCTGCTGCAAAGCCCTGAACAGGTACGGGCTGACGCCATTTTGATCAATGTCATGATGGGTGTGGAGAAAGCGGCAACCAAGATGGGTTACCATGTGCTTTTGAAGCAGATTGATCAAAATACGAATTCTTACACCCAGTTGGTACGTGAAAACAGTGTGGATGGCATCATCCTTTCTGGTCCTCGAAAAGATGACTCTGAGATCGTGGACTTGTTTCATGATGGGTTTCCTGTTGTTCTCATGGGGCAACTACCTGAAACCGACCTGCCTAATGTGGATATTGATGCAGAGGCGGGAGCTTTTACCGCCGTAGAATATTTGACCCAACTTAACCACAAAACCATCGCCATGATCACGAATGCGCCATTGGAATTCACTTCAGCCCAACAGCGTGCTGCCGGATACCGTAAGGCACTTCACGATGCAGGCATTGAATTCAAACCATCTCTGCTTCAAGAAGGCAATTACACACCTCAAAGTGGATATGAAGCGATGAACAGGTTATTGACCTTTCATCCATTTCCTTCTGCTGTGTTCGTTGCCAGTGACGTGGTTGCCATAGGTGCCATACAAGCCATTCACGCTGCTGGTTTGCGTATCCCTGAAGACATTTCGATCATTGGATTTGATGATATCACCCTTGCAGAATACTTCACTCCTGCATTAACCACCATTCGACTTCCTGCAAGTGAGCTTGGATTTGCTGCAGGCGAACAGCTTCTTCATATTATTAAAGGTGAGCAACTGGAAACCAGTTCGATCATTTTGGAATCCAAATTGATCGTACGTTCATCGTGTGCACCCTCAAATAGCAATACAAAGTAGCAATTATTTTTATCTTACAAAAACGAAGACGCTAGATATTTTGGAAGGAGGTGCTAGATCCAACAATCTACCTTGTTTTGTATCGCCCTTTGATATTAACCAGAGTATGAAAAAGGAGAAAAAATGAAAGGAAAATTGTTTGTCGTTTTAACCGCCCTTGTACTCATCCTGGCAGCATGCAAGCCAACTTCAAATGCCACAGTTGCTCCAGCAATTCCAGAAATGTGCATGGGCGCGGCATCTGGCGATGAGATCAGTATGTTGTATCAATGGTCAGGGCAAGAAGAAGAGCGTCTTAATCAGATTTTGAAGCCATTGGTGGATACATGTGGAATAGTGCTGAAACCTGAATCTACTCGTGACCAGGCTTTACTGGATACGCGTGTCCAGGCCGGAAATCCTCCAGATATTGCATTTTGGAATGTAACTCAACTACAACAATACAAAGATAAATTGAAAGTAATGTCTGATTTAGGGGCAATCAAAGATGCGTACATTCCAGGTGCAATTGATCCAGGTGTAATTGACGACCGCTGGATTGGTTTACCTGTGAAATCAGATATCAAGACAATTATCTGGTACAGTCCAGTGAACTTCGAAGCTGCTGGTTATAAAGTTCCTACGACATGGGATGAATTGAACACACTCGTCGAGCAAATGGTTACTGATGGAAATGTGCCGTGGTCAATGGGGCTTGAATCTGGTGATGCAACGGGTTGGACCGGCTCGGATTTCATTCAGGATATATTGCTTATCCAGCAAGGTCCAGAATATGTTATGAAAATCATCAATGGCACAGTACCCTATAATGATGCTGGTGTAAAAGCAGCCTACGAGTTATATGGAAAATGGGCAACTGATCCAAAATACACCGTTGGCGGTGCTGAAGGAACGCTTTCTACCAATTTCAACGATGCGATTTTGAAAGTCTTCTCTGATCCTCCAGAAGCCTACATGGTGAAGCAATCTGGGTTTGCTGGCGGAACCATTACGACTCAGTATCCCAATATGGAATTCGGCAAAGATTATGATTTCTTTGTCATCCCTGGCGCGCAAGGTCTGCAAGGTGGTTCAGACTGGATGATGGCTTTCAGTGACAAACCTGCTGTGAAGGCGCTGGTAAGCTACCTTTCTTCAACAGAAGGTGGTGTGGCATGGGCTAAAGCTAGTTTTGATCTTTCACCCAATAAAGCCGCTGCCGGAAATTATACTGACGCTGGTCTGATCAAGAAAGCTGAAGCATTCTATTCTGCAAAAGGTTTCACTCCAGATATTGGTGATACCATCCCAGGTGGCTTTGGAAGTGCTGAATGGAAAGCAATTGTAGATTACCTGAATGGTGGCGATCTGGATGCTGCTCTGGCTACTGCTGCAGCAGTACAGGCTGAAGCTCTTGGTAAGTAGCGCACAATAAAATAATGCAGAGGTGGTTTAGTGCCACCTCTGCAACTTCCAATATCTTTCACATCACTGAAGAAAATTTATCTTGTGTATTGTGGAGGTGGAATATATGGCTGCAAAACCTGTTCCTAAGATCATGTATCAGGGAAAATTTACGCCATTCTACTACCTGACGCCGGCTTTGATCGTAATGGCGATTTTTATTGTTTACCCCATGTTCAACACCATCCAGCTCAGTTTTTTGAATAAGGAAGGTACAGCATCGGCTGCAACAACCTGTATAACAGGGCAACCATGCTGGGGTATTTTTGAAAATTATCGCTATGCATTGACTGCAGAATTCGATACCACCTCCTTCGCTTCTTTCTGGAAATCTTTCTGGTTATCCTCTTATGGCAACACAGGTAAGTGGATAATCTTTATGGTCGCTGGTACGGTGATCATTGGCTTGATTTTTGCCAGGCTTGTAGATGGGATCAAACATGAGGGTTTGGCAAAATCAATCCTGTTCATGCCAATGGCAATTTCTTTTGTGGGTGCTGGTGTTATCTGGAAGTTTGTTTATAACTATGGTACCCAACAGGTTCAAATAGGTCTTTTAAACGCGATCATTACTGGTTTAGGAGGGAAACCAGTTTCTTTCCTTACAACGCCCGTTTTAAATACATTCATGTTGATTGTGGTGGGAGTGTGGATGTGGACTGGTTTCTGCATGACCATCCTTTCCTCTGCGTTGAAATCCGTTCCAGTAGAAGTGCTGGAAGCAGCCAGGGTGGATGGCGCCAGTGAATGGAAGGTATTTAGCCAAATAACCATCCCAATCATTATGCCAACCATCGTGGTTGTGATCACAACGATGGTGATCAATGTTCTAAAATTATTCGATATTGTGTATGTTATGACAGGTGGAAATTACAATACCGACGTGATTGCCAACCGTATGTACACCGAAATGTACATTAACTTCAGTGCAGGGCGAGGTACTGCAGTCGCTGTTATCCTGGTTCTCACGATCATTCCATTCATCTACCTGAATATCAGACGATTTCTGTCTCAGGAGGAAATGCGATGAAACGCGAGAAATTCAACAAGTTCTTTGCACGAATTCCGAAACAGGTCGTCATCATTTTGATCATGTTGATCTGGATAGTGCCGACCTTTGGTTTATTGATCACCTCCTTGAGACCTGTACAATCTATCAACAGTTCGGGTTGGTGGACAATACTCAATACGCCAGTAGGTACCAAAGAGTATGCTCAATACTGTGCATCCTGTCATGGGAAGGATGGGAAAGCCATTGCAACAGCGGATCTAACAGATCCTGAATTGATCGCAAAATATGATCGTTCTGTACTGATGGAAAAATCTTTACAGCGTGAAATCAATGGAAAACCACACATGGGGGAGCTGGCTGTTCCAGAATCGAAAGTGATCGCCGACATAGTTGTCCATCTCAAAAATATTTCTGGATATGAAAAACGTCCTCGTGTTACGATCAACAACTATGTGGATGCACTGGTAGGATATCGTGGTACACGCACTTATCTGGCTGATTGCGCCGCTGGAACTCCTCCCCTGGATATCAACTGCAACATTTCCGATATCGTAAATCCCCGAGGTATGGGAAGAGCGTTCATCAATAGCTTGCTGGTCACCATCCCGGCAACCCTGCTGCCGATCCTGTTTGCTGCTTTTGCAGGCTATGCCTTTTCATGGATGCATTTCAAAGGTCGGATGCTGCTCTTTGCCATCCTGGTAGGTTTACAAGTTG
>JBDKSY010000366.1:0-2837 GCA_039680395.1 Anaerolineaceae bacterium
CCCAGAACCACCGTAGCACCCAGTAAGGTAAGCAATAACCCTACCCAGAAACGGGATCGAGGTTTTTCCTTCCACACCAGCCAGGCGATCAGAGCAACCCACAATGGGGCGATATTGTTCAAGAGGGTGGCATTTGCAACCCGGGTATTCATGATGGCGAAACCCCAAATACCATGGTCAAATGCTGAAAAAGTTCCTGCTGCGATCGGAAAGAGAAAATGAATGCTTCTTATTCCCTTTTGCTTGATGAGTGACCTGACACCAAAGGGAAGAAAAACCAGGGAGGCAATCGTCATCCGGTAAAATGAAGTAACCAGAGGGGAAGCATCTGCCAGGCGGACGAACAGGGATGACAGGGATAATGCTAGAACTCCTGCAACCAGTGCCAGATAAGGAAGAGACCTGCGCCATTCCATGAAGCGAAATTGTAACACAGGTCTTCATCTCCCCAGTAAGTTTAATGAAGGAAGATCATTCATTCATCTGTTCACGGATCCGGTTGCGAGCTTTCGTAAATAACTTCACCGCAAACCAGACAGCCGGTAAGAGCAATGCGGTACAGGTCAAATTAGCAGGCGTAATTTGTATCACTTTGTCAACTTTGATCTCATAATTGACGTTGCTTCCGGCCAGTTTTGTATCCAGTGGACGTACCCGCAGAATGTATAACCCATCTTCTTCAGCTTTCCATTCAAAATTGGCTTCACTGCCGTATGTTTCGGGAGAGGCATCACCCAATATTACATCACCTATGGGGTCGTACAATTGGAAAGCAGCAGCAGAATACCCATCCAGCGATGAGGTGGTAATTTTATAGGTACCACCCATGCTTGCCGGGAAAACATACCAATCGTAATCTGAATAACCGCACAGGTTATGTTGCTGTGCCTGACCAATTTCAAGAGGTGTGGCGCCCTGGAGATCATCATCACCCGGATCGGGACTTTCATATGAGTCAGGAGTGCAGTCGCTGGCGATCTGTACAAATGCCTGTGCTGTATCAGCAAATGGTTCCTTGTTTCCACCAGTATCTACAGCACGCATGCGGAAAGCGTAACTGTGACCAAATTCACCTACAAACCAGAGTTGTTTATCTTCTGCAGGAATGGCTTTACCCCAACTTACCCAACTTCCGCCATCGCGAGAATATTCCATTTCAAAATTCAAGATGTTCTCACTGCCCTTTTCAGCCTTCCAGGTCAGCTTGATCGCAGTTGACTGCGAGATTGCCGGCAGGGCATCCATTGTGGTGACGGGCAAGTGAACTGCCTGATATACGTTAAAATTAATGCTTTTCTGACTTATCCCAGCCAGGTTCCGGGTAGTAAGCGTCCAACGATACTCTCCGGAGGAGAGGGTACCCACCTGCCAGGTCAACCCTGTTTGCCAATCCATGATCTTTGCAAAACCATTTGGTCCCTGCAATTGGGCAGAGTATTCGTCTGCGCCAACTGTCTCGATCCATGAGAGTTCAATATTGTCCTCCACAGTCAATGAACGTCCCAGTGTTTCCGATGGTGAGATGAGTTCGGGCTCTTGCGGAGGATCAATGCGGTCTATGACCTTGAACGATTTCAACCAATCAACGGCACCCGTTTGGCTTGCCAGATCGGAAGCTGAATCCATCAACACCAGGCGATTTCCTCCAAAACCCAGTGTATCGTAAGCCAGCACCATGAGATTTGCGCCTACTTTGACAGATTCAACTTTGTTATTTCCAAGGGGATTAATTCCTTCCAGTGCAGCATAATCACCCTTATCAAGCGTCACACAATTACCCGTAAAATTCGCTTCAGGGTAAATAGCTACCTGGTTATCATCCGGGTAACACACCACAGGTGTGGGCGTGATCGTTGGGGTGGGAGTGGGTGGCGTACAGTCATAAGTCATCTCGAGCAATCGCGTGCCCTGTAATTTGGCTGCTGTTTTATTGGCGTAATCAACCACCTGCAAACCGATCATAAATGGACCAAGCGGAACATTTTCTTTACATAGATCGAGCTGCGTGCTGAAGGGTGTGATGGTCTGTGGGCTTCCAGCCGCGCGCCAGTTGCCGTCAGTAGAAATATATAACTGCATGGATGCGACACCCGTATCATCCTTGCCAAACCCTTCGACGGTAAGCATCTGGGTTTTTATTACTGCATTGGCAGCAGGTGAAGAAATACCACCTGTAGGTGCTGCTTTGTCGCCGTTGTTTTGTGAATAATAAATATTTCCAGTAGTGCACTGTGATCCGTATCCTGGGTAATTGGATGCTTCCAGGCAGGTGCGAGGACGACCTCCATTTACTGTCACTTCATCAAAAACAACATCTACGGAAGTGCCCCAATAAGCATAAGCATTGGTATGTACCATAAAATGGAGATGCGATCCAGAACTGGGTCCAGTATTATCCGCGTAACCGAGCAGCTCACCCTGGGCTACTGAGGCACCTTTCACCCGCAAGTCAGCGGGTATGCTGTCATACGCAAGGTGATAGTACACCTGGTAGGTGGTCGGTGTGGTAGAAGTATCTTCGAGAACGATGTAATTGGCGCTTTCATGGTAGTTATTTGGATATCGCCAGACAGCATATTTCACTCTGCCGCCTTTTGCAGCAAGCACCGGAAAATTGGTGCCGTCAGCAAAATCAAATGCATACAGACAGGAATCCGGGCAGGTTTTGTAAGTAAAGACATGCCCAATACTGCCAGAAAGTTTCATTTTAACTCCTGAAGGATAGGGGAGTTTGTATCCGGTATATACTTTTCCTTTTTGTTGGGGTTGCTCCTTCGAAACATAGCGATCTTTCAGATCAGGTAATAAAACTTCATCCGGTACTTTCTTCAAAGTCT
>JBDKSY010000367.1:0-4860 GCA_039680395.1 Anaerolineaceae bacterium
AAACCTGGTCTTTCTATTTAGTGTAAAATAAATGGTATGCATCGCATATTGATCGTGGATGACGTGCTGGAACTGGGGCGCTTCCTTCAAGCTGCCCTGGCTACCATGGATAAAAATCTCGACATCCGTGTCATGGCAACAGCTGAAGAAGCGCTGTTGGAAGTCACCCGCCAGGCGGTTGACTTGCTGGTTACTGAGGTACGGCTGCCCGGAATTTCGGGCATTGACCTGGTAAGAAGGATCCGCAGCCGATTTCCACAGGTAAAGGTGATCTTCATTTCCTCACTCACCAATAAAAAGATTGACCAGCAGATCGAAGAGTTGCACGCCGATGCTTACTTCCACAAGCCCATGCAAATTCCACAATTCCTTGAAGCTGCAGCCCATGCTCTGGGGATCCAACCTGCCTGGGAATTAGAGGAAGAGGAACCTCTCGAAACCGGGGAGAACCTCTCTGGCCGGCTGGCACATTTACAGCGGACATTAAATGGGAATGGCGTATATCTGCTGGACGACCGTGGCAGGATGATCGCTCAAACTGGTGAAGATGTGGGACGGATGCTGGAAAAGCTCATCCCATCATTAATGTCGGCCATGAATGCCACCAGCCGGCTGGCTCGCATGCTGACCGAACGATCAAAGGGATTTTCCTGTGTCATCTCAGGAGACATGAATGATATCCTGTTTGCGCCAGTAGGTGATTTTGTGCTGGTAGCAGTCATCCCTGGAGGAAATGTTGCTTCGCGCTCGGTACTGGCGCATGCAGAAATGCTGCAGGTGCAAGAAGACATTGCAGCCATTCTATTTGAAATGGGTATACAGGTTACCGTTACACCAGAGATATTCTCTGGTGTCGATAAGAGCTTTGGAGAGGCAGATAAGATCCCCATAAGCCTCCCTGAAGTGAAAGAAAAAGAAGAAGATGTCTTCACCAAAAAACTGAACCAGGCTGCGAAGAGCATGAGCCGCCAGACTGTAGAGGAATTCTGGAGCAGCCAGGTATCCAGTGGCAAATTCGAAGCGATGAATCCTGATATTCTCAGCTATGAACAGGCGAAACAGTTGGGTATTGCACCCGTCGGAGAGGGGAAGGAAATTTCGTCTGATGAGAATTAGCAGTCGAGACGGTCAGTTCCTCATCACCTTCATCTGTTCGTTTTCTTCATCTTATGTTAAAATGACCTTTCGTTGGGGCGTAGTGCAATGGCAGCACACCAGACTTTGGATCTGTGGATCTTGGTTCGAATCCAGGCGCCCCAGCCTGAAAGCCGCTTTTTACGGTGTGCCGCACCTTTTTACAGGAAGAATGACCTGAAAAGCGTGCGGTATTTTTTTCAAACCTTATGGATGATGACCTACGTAGTGTAACAGCAATCATATTAGCTGCCGGGCAAGGCACCCGGATGAAATCTAGCCTGCCAAAAGTGCTTCATCTGGTGGCAGGGAAACCTCTTGTAATCCATGCAATTGAAAACTCCCAATCTACCATTACAGAAAAGCCTGTCGTGGTGATCGGTCATGGTGCAGATCAGGTTCGTGAAGCGGTTGGGGATCTTGCCCGCTTTGCGATCCAGCATCCCCAGCTTGGCACCGCACATGCTGTGCAAGCCGCCAAAGAAGCGCTGGAAGGCTTCAACGGGTTGATATTGGTTTTCTACGCAGACATGCCCCTTTTTACCAAAGAGACGATGCAGCGTCTGGTGAAAACCCAGCGCAGCAACCCCGGTGTAATGACCATGCTCTCTGTTTTCATGGATGACCCACACGGATTTGGGCGGGTGGCGAGAAAAGCCGATGGCTCGGTTCAGGCAATCGTGGAAGAAGCCCAGGCAGATGCAGCTACCCTGGCAATTCATGAGCTGAATGTAGGCGCGTACTGCTTTCGCTCGGATTGGCTGTGGGACGCTCTGGAACGGATCAAGGTTTCACCGAAAGGCGAGTACTACCTGACAGATACTGTGGAACTGGCGGTCAGCGAAAACCAGAGAGTGGAATGCGTGGTGCTGGATGACCCACAAGAAGCCATTGGTATTAATACCCGGGTACATCTGGCTGAAGCTGAAGCCATCCTGCGACGACGTATCAACCAGCGCTGGATGGCTTCAGGCGTTACGATGATAGATCCGTCAACCACCTATATTGATCAGGATGTGGTACTCGAACCCGATACGATCATCTATCCCAACACGCATCTCTATGGCAGTACACACATCGGAACCGGATGCAGGATAGGACCATCTGTCTACATATGGGATACAGTCGTCGAAAACCATTGCATTCTTGGACCGGAAGTTGCATTGCGAAATACTACCGTGAAAGCCAACCAGACGATCCAATTTGCCATGATGGACGATGATCAAAATGTTTTAGATATGGAATGAATCCCCTTTAAATGAAAGGAATATAATTCCTTAATCAAGGAAATCATGAACGTTCAAACTTTAGGAATATTAGTCGCCATTTTCTTCGTGCTGGATCTATTCTTTGTGGCGCTGCGAGCAAGTTTTATTTACGCCCGTATCCCTCATCTGGGAAATCTGCGCGAGAAAAACCCCGAAGCGGTTGATCGCACGTTGAAGTTTCTTGAAAGACCCCATCTCACTGCAACATTACGCATATTTGTCGTTTTTTGCCATTTCTTGCTGGCAGGAAGTATCGCTTTACTGTTAGCCCAGTTATTCCTTGCATCCAACAAGCTCTGGATACTTCTCCTTTTGCTACTGGTGGCTGTCATCATCATTCAGCTTTTTGAGTTTGCCCTCGAAGGCAGCGTATTACGAAATGTCGAATCCTGGGCGATTAACCTTACGGGTATTGGTAGATTTTTTGATTTTCTGATCCGCCCAATTTCATCGCTGCTTATGGTTGCTCTGGGAAAACCTGAAGGTCTGGAACGCTCACTTGGCTCTGTAACGGATGATGAACTTCGCAACTGGGTAGAGACCGGTCAAACAGAAGGAAGCCTGGAGCAGGATGAACGAAAGATGATCTATTCCATCTTCCAATTGGGAGATACCCTCAGCCGTGAGATCATGGTGCCGCGTATTGATGTGGCTGCGCTGGATGCCAATACCCCTCTGGAAGAAGCTGTCCGAGTGGTGCGCGAATCGGGACATTCGCGCATGCCTGTTTACAATGAAGTGATTGATAACATCATCGGATTACTGTACGCCAAAGACCTGCTGGGAGCCGTGACCTCTGACCCAATCAAGCGACCGGGTACGATCCGCAATCTGGTGCGCCCCGCTTACTTCATCCCTGAAGCAAAAAAAGTTGACGAGCTTCTCAGTGAGATGCTATCACGCCGGGTGCACATGGCGATCGTGATAGATGAGTATGGTGGCATGGCGGGATTGGTGACCCTGGAAGATATTGTGGAAGAAATCGTGGGCGAAATTCGTGATGAATATGACCAGGGCGAAGAATTACCCTATCAAAAAGAGAATGAGAATGAATATATCTTCCAGGCACGTATAGACCTGGATGATTTTAACGATATAACAGGAACTCACCTGACCAAAGAAGTCGCTGATACTCTCGGGGGTTGGTTGTATGGCGAGATTGGGCGCGTCCCTACAGGCGGTGAGCAGGTGTTGGTGGATGGCTGGCAATTGACAGTAGGGCAGATTAGCGGAAGACGTATTCGCAAGGTACATGCAAAAAAAGAGCCGGTACAGCCTGAAAGCGAGGAAACCCATGAAGATTGATGAGCAAACCAAACAACAGTTGGTGCAGGTAGCCATTCATGCCAGACGGTGGGCTTATGCACCATATTCCAGGTATGCAGTTGGTGCGGCTGTACTCACTGATTCTGGAAAGATTTATGATGGCGTCAACATCGAAAACGCAGCATACCCCAGCAGCATATGCGCTGAAAGGGTTGCCATGTTTAAAGCTGCTTCTGAAGGCGAACGCCATTTTGTTGCCCTTGCAGTGGCGACAGAAAATGCGGGTATGCCTTGCGGAGCCTGCCGGCAGGTGATGGCAGAATTTGGTCTGGATACAATTGTGTGGATCACTGATGAAAAAGGAAACATCACCCGCGAACTGACCGTTTCTGACCTGCTCCCTGGCGCGTTCACAGGTGCTGATCTTCCCGACCAGTCATCATAATAAGTTTTTCTGAAGGTAAGAAAAGGAGATAGCCGTGCCGCGCAGTGAACGTTCACAGCGAGTGGAGGCAATTATCTTACGCCACAGCAATTGGGGCGAAGCTGACCGGCTGTTGGTGCTTTACACTCTCGAAAAAGGCAAAGTACGCGCTATCGCCAAAGGAATTCGACGAGTTCATTCGCGTAAAGCGGGGCATCTGGAGCCTTTTACCCGTAGTACGTTGCAACTGGCGATGGGGCGCGATTTCTGGCTGGTCACCCAGGCCGATACGTTAGCATTTTACCCATCCCTGACAGACGACCTCCTGCGTACGGGATATGCTGCATATGTCATCGAGCTGGTAGACCGGTTCGCAGTCGAAGAAGGTCAGAACTACGCCTTATTCACACTACTTGCTGACACCCTGCAGCGTATCGCAGAAGAACCAGACCCTTTTCTGGCAGTCAGATATAGTGAGATCCAGATGCTGGAGCAGTTCGGATTCCGGCCTGAATTATTCCACTGCGTCCATTGCAACGAAGTCATCCAGGCGCAAGATCAGTTTTTCTCTGCAGAACTGGGGGGAGTGCTCTGTCCCAACTGCGGTCTGTCTGTAACAGGGTGCAGACCTGTATCCATGGATGCGCTCAGGTATATGCGTCATCTGCAGCGCAGCAGCTATCTCACCGCAAAGAAAGCAGACATCCCGCCCTCCATCCGAACAGAGATGGAAACGATTCTCCAGTATTACATTACGTATATTCTGGA
>JBDKSY010000368.1:0-2424 GCA_039680395.1 Anaerolineaceae bacterium
CCCGCACAATATATTCAGCTTCAGAGATTGATTCAAGAGGATTGATAGAATCTTGTTCGTTCATTCTTTTCCAATTGTACATCAGGTGTGAAATCAGAAATGACTATGCCTTTTGACATATAGGTCATATTTAATTCATAATATTTAACATTTCAAAATGAATTCTGGCATAATAACACTATGCAAAATGTGTTGCACTTTGCAGGTATATTTGGTTGTCAGCAACAGGTTTTCATCTTTTTCTTTTTTGAAAGGTATTCACATGCAGATATTAACTGATCGAGGTGCAGATATAACTCCCGAAGTAGTAGAAGAATTTGGAATTAAGTTTGCCCCCTTAAGGATCATACTGGAAGGAAAAACCTATACCAGTGGTGTTGATCTGGACTCTTCAGCATTTTATAAAATGTTGGAAGAAACCAAGAGTTTTCCGACAACATCCATGCCATCTGCTGGAGAATTCGCTGATCTTTATCGTGAACTTGCCAAAAAAGATCCAGAAATCCTTTCGATCCACATTTCTTCAGGGCTGAGCGGCACCCTGAGCGCAGCCAAGTTGGGGGCTGAAATGGTACCTGAAGCCAAAGTTACATTTTGGGATAGCATGACCCTTTCTTGCCCCTTTGGATGGCAGGTTGAAACCGCAGCTCGTATGATCAAATCAGGGGAAAAAGTGGATGCTGTTTTTCAAAAATTGAATGGTATTCGCGAAAAAGTACAGGGTATGTTCACCCTTAATGACTTGCGCTATTTGATCCACGGTGGGCGCATCAGTCATATTACCGGATTGGTAGCATCAGTTCTAAACATTAAACCCATCATTGGTGTTGAAAAACAACAAGGAAAGTACTTTCAGGTTGGAAAATTCTTTTCAATCAGCCGGGCAATTCAGGGGATGATCGTTCAAATTGAAAATTGGTATGGCTCCAAAGATAAATTGAGGATCCAATTACTGCATGGCAATAACATGGAAGCAGTTGCTCAACTACGAGAAAAATTAACCTCCACTTTTGATTGCGTCTTTGATCCCATTTTACCTATCGCTCCCGTATTAGGTGCGCATACTGGTCCATCCATGGTGGGCTTATCTGTAGGCCCTGCTGCATTATTCAAGAATTAATACTGATTAATAATCCTTTTTTATTCGTTTCGTGAAATGCTGCTCAAAGTACAAAAGGCAGCATTTCTTTTTCTATGTACGCAAACCTACCTGTTCATCTTTTATTTTTGCTATAATGTGTCATGCTTCCTTCACAACCTGAAAATATACCAAGTGATATTTCGACAACCATTCTGGAAAATAAAGCACACGCCGGTCGTAAATCCGATGTTGATTTTATGATGTCACGACTGCATCCCGAAATGACTTTCCTCACCAGCCGGTTGATTGATTACGGTTTAGGTTTGATAAATAGCTGTCAGGGGTGCATGAGAATTCGGTTTTATCTTTTTTATGGGAATGTCATTCAACGTAATTATGCAGCTTTATATTTCAAGCGAAGAGGAAGCGCTCTTTTGCTTTGGCTGGCTGTTCTCTTGAAGAGAATTGATAGAGAACAGGCATTTTCAAAGTAGGCGTCTTTTACTGGTGTTATAATTTTTTATCAAATAAATTTTGGAGTGCAGCCATGAGTATCATCCGTCATTTTAATGGTTCAGAAACTGATCTAAGCTGGCAAGATGTTCCAGTGCGAAAATATAACGATGAATTTGTTGGTGTGACTCGACAAATTCCCGTTGGTCCAGATGAAGGTTCCAATAATTTTCACATCCGATATTTTCGTTGTGAGCCGGGCACACACACAAACAAAGAATCTCACCCTCACGAGCATGGTGTGATTGTGGTGCACGGGTATGCCCGTTTGCAATTAAATGATGAATTCTTTGATGTAAAGCCCCATGACGCCATCTTTATTTCAGGAAATGATTTACATCAGTTCGTTGTACAGGGAGATGAACCTTTTGGTTTTATCTGTGTGGTAGTGGGAAAGCGATAAATTAAGTTTCTTCTTTCAAAGAAGCAATATTCGTCATATCACAGAAGAGGTTGCTTTACCCGCGACCTCTTCTGTGTTTGTTATTTTGGTTAATTAACTGCTTTCATCTGTCTGACAAATTCTGCCATGTCAGAAGCGCCAAATATGGCAGAACCAGTAATAAGCCTGGTAGCACCAGCAGAAACCAGTGTTGCTGCAGTTTGTAAAGAAACACCGCCATCTATTGCAATGGGTACGCCAGGTTTTTCTTGATCTATCATCTTCTTCATTTGAAAAACGCGATCACCCATGTTTTCATCCATGGATTGCCCGCCAAAACCTGGATGCACACCAAGCAGCAATATTTCATCAACCTTGCTGATATAGGGTTTAATATCTTCCAGTGCAACTTCCAGATTGACACATACACTGATCTCTACTTGCCGGG
>JBDKSY010000369.1:0-14743 GCA_039680395.1 Anaerolineaceae bacterium
GGAGGTTGAATTGAGAAAAGTTGCAGTTGTGACCGATAGTACTGCTTACCTTCCTTATGACCTTGCTAAAGACCTGCCCATTTACATAGTGCCACTTCATCTAATCATTGATAAAACAAACTATTTAGATGGAGTAGATATACTGCCAGATAAGTTTTACACCTTGCAGCAAGAAAGCAAGATCGTCCCAACTACATCTCAGCCGTCTCCAGAAGAATTCATTGACCAATTCTCAAAACTTGTAGAAAATGGGTACGACATCATCTGCATTGTCATTTCATCAGGCATTTCTGGCACATATTTTTCGGCATCTCAGGCCAGCGACGCATTACCAAAAAATAATATTGAGGTCATTGATTCACGACTTACCAGTATGGGGATGGGTTATCCCATCCTTAAAGTCGCCCAGGCTGCAAGCCAGGGAGCCAACCTTCAAGAATGTAAGCAATTGGCAGAAAAACTTTTACCGAATGCAGGTGCAATTTTTACCGTCAGCACTCTAAAATATCTTTTTCTGGGAGGAAGGATCAACTCTGCAGCAGCTTTCATGGGAACATTGTTGGATATGAAACCTCTTCTTGAATTACGGGATGGCAAAATAGAAGCTATGGGAAAAGTACGCACCTTCTCAAAAGCACTCGATCAGCTTGCAGAAATCTTCACTAAACGTGCTGCAGATCATCAAAACATCCATATCGGATATCTGTTGGCAAAGACCTATGAAAAAGCGCAAATATTGAATGAAAAGATCGTTTCACGGATCAGCCCTGACCGAATTGTCGAGACAGTGTATGTTGATATCAGCCCCGTTATCGGTGCGCATACTGGTCCAGGCACATTAGGCCTGGCATATTTCTTTGATGATTAGATATTTTTTTCCTTCAACAGGGCGTAGTTCATTACTGCGCCCTGTTTTCTTTTTGGTACAATGAGGGCATACTCTACACATCAAAGGACAACGTGGCATGAAATCTTATCATTCGATTGGTGTTCAAAGCACAAAAATTCTTCTTCCACGGCAAGGCATCAATCCACAGTCATGGGCGGTTATTGCCTGTGATCAATTCACCTCTCAACCTGAATATTGGAAACAGGTAGAAGGTTTCGTAGATGGTGCACCATCAACGCTTCATATGATCCTGCCTGAAGTATATTTGAGTAAACCTGATGAACCTGCTCGAATATTACGTACCCAACAAACCATGCAGAATTATCTGGATAGCGACATCTTTGCCACTCATGATGGTTTTATTCTGGTAGAACGAAACATTGACGGTCGTGTTCGCAGAGGGTTGATGATGGCGTTGGATTTGGAGCGCTACGATTTCAGCGCTGGTTCTCAATCTTTGATCCGGGCAACCGAAGGCACAATTCTGGATCGTTTACCCCCCCGCATGCGCATTCGTGAAGGTGCACCCCTCGAAATTCCACACATTCTTGTGCTGATTGATGATCCCAACTGCACAGTTATTGAACCTTTATTAGAGTACCGGCCTCGTCTAAAACAACTTTATGATTTCGACCTGATGATGGGTAGTGGACATCTCACTGGATATGGTATCAGTGATCCGGCAATGGAACACAGCATTGTCCGTGCTCTTGAAAATTTAACCGATCCCAACACTTTTTACCAACGATACGGCGTAGACCGCGAGAAAGGGATTCTGCTCTTTGCGGTTGGAGATGGGAATCATTCATTAGCCACAGCCAAATCCATATGGGAAAAGATCAAAGGCCAGGTTGGAATGAACCATCCTGCCCGTTTTGCATTGGTAGAAATCGAAAACCTTCACGATGAAGCGCTGGAGTTCGAACCGATCCACCGCGTTCTTTTTGGAATAAAGCAGCCTATCATTGATGCATTACAACAAGAATTTGGCAGCAACCTCACTGTCGAAGTTGTCGAAAAATATGATGAGTTGACTGCTCTGGTTCAACAGCAGGCTGGTAAAACCCAGAAGATTGGTTTGGTGGAAAAATCTGGAAATTATTTATTGACTGTACAGCAACCAGCTCATAACCTTGCGGTTGGTACTCTGCAAGCATTCCTGGATAAATGGATCAAACAGGGTGGTGCAGAAAAGATTGACTATGTTCATGGCACCGATGTGTTGAGAGATCTGGGTTGCGAGGAAGGTTGTGCAGGTTTCTATGTTCCTGCAATGCAAAAATCCGAACTATTCAAAACTGTGATAGTGGATGGGGTCTTACCTCGAAAAACCTTCTCCATGGGAGAAGCAAAAGAAAAGCGGTTCTACATGGAGTGCAAACGGATAGCTTGATAATCCTCCGGAAGGTTATGAGCAAAACCATTTCTATATCCACAAGGCATAGATCACTCCCAAGAAAGAGCCTGTTTATATGTAGCCTTTTATTAATGATGCTTGTTTCCTGTCAGAGTAAACTGGAAAGCACCGTCATCGCTACAAAACAAATTCCTTTCGTGACAATTACTCCGGAAAAAACAGGCACTCAGAATACCCCTACAATCACACCAACAATGACGAACACACCCATCCCCATAAGCGGGGTGTGTTCGCCTTTATCAGATTTTTCTCTCTCCGATATTTCCAATATATTGACCAATCCTATGAAAACCCCCTCTTCAGGGAAAGATGATGGTCATCAAGGCGTGGATTTTTCTTTTTGGTCATATGGCGATTGGAAAACGATCGAAGGGTTAGCTATCACCAGCGTATTAGATGGCATTGTTGCAGGCACCGTTCATGATCGCTTTCCGTATGGAAACATGATCATGATTGAGACGCCATTGGAACAGCTTCCTGTTGCCTTACAGGAAAAGCTAAATAATTTGCCGGAATCTTCTCTACCAGACCTGGCATATTCTCCACTCACCTGCCCAGCCATATCACCCTCAGATTTCCCCGATCAGCAAAAATCTCTGTATCTGCTATACGCACACATGCAGGAAGCATCCACCTATCAACCAGGTGACAAGGTATCTTGTGGCGAAAATCTTGGAAAAGTCGGAAACACTGGCGATTCCAGTAATGCCCACTTGCATTTTGAAACCCGTCTCGGGCCATCGAATTTCCGCTTTACAGAAATGGCTCATTATCTTTCTGATTCAACAGATGCTGAGCGGTACAACTATTGCACCTGGAGAGTGAGCGGTATCTTTCAATTGACAGATCCCCTGGATGTATTATCTGTTGGCCTTCCTTGAAAGAAATTAGGATGAACATGAAGCTGCGAAAAGCATTCTCATTCAAAAACTTGCTTGCAATAGCAGTCCTCTTGCTATTGGGATATCTTATAGGCATGGCCTCGCAGAATCCTGTTAAGAATGTACAGAGTCAAGCAACACTCGCAACAGAAAATTCATTGATCCCCACCCTCCAGCTGACTGATCAAAACATAGAACTTCCTTCAGAAGCGGTAGATAGCAATCTACAGGTTCTCTCAAAAGAAGGGATTTTTGCTTTTTCCATGGTAGATGGGAATTATTTTCACCTTTTTGCTTATCACCCTGTTTACCTGTCACTTACTCGATTGACCAACGATGCATGGGATGATTGCTATCCAGCTCTCAGCCCAGATGGTACACAACTGGCATTCGCTTCCAACCGTGATGGTGCCTGGGATATTTACATCCTCAACCTGAGCAACAATGCCATTACCCGTCTGACCAATTCTCTGGCATACGATAGCCGGCCTTCCTGGTCACCAGATGGGCAATGGATCACCTATGAAAGCTATATCAACGATAATCTTGAGATCGTCGTCCAATCTACCACTGATCCAACACAACCAGTCCTGCAATTAACCGACGATACGTATGTTGATCACGCACCCTCCTGGTCACCCATCGGTAGAACAATTGCATTTGTATCCAATCGTTCTGGCAGCGAGGATATCTGGCTGGCATCCCTGGATCAGACGAATGATCGTTTCAAGAATATTTCACAGACACCCGATGCTTTGGAGTTCAACCCCGCCTGGTCGCCAGATGGCAGTCAACTGGCATGGTCCAAGTCAGATGGAAATATCACTACAATGTGGATATCAGACCTGACCCATCTTCCCCGTCAGATGGGCGATGGATCATTGCCAACCTGGAATCCACAGGCTGATCAGTTAGGCGGTATTCTGCAAACTCCAAATGACATCTATCTGGTAGGGTATCATATTCAGGATACCAGCATATCTATTCAACCTATGCATTTATGGGGTGAAGTGCGAGGTCTGGTTTGGGGAAACGGTCTTCTCGCACAGGTTGCAGTAGAACAAAATAAATCCAATTCTGCAGCCTTACCAGTAGTGTTATGGCAGGTAGAAACCGATACCACTGCATCACCACCTGCTGGTAGAGATGCGATAGTGCCAGTTGCAGGTGTCGAAGCCCCCTACGCTTTTCTTGATGATTATGTAGATGAAGCATTTTCTTCATTAAAAAATGCTACTGCTGTTGAAACAGGTTGGGATTTCCTGGCAAGCCTTGAGAATATGTATACCCCTCTCACGCAACCTGTACAACCCGGCGTTCAACAGGATTGGTTGATCACAGGGCGTGGAATAGCAGTAAATCCAGTCAGCTATTATGCTGGATGGATGGCAGTAAGCCGTGAAGATTATTTTGGTGCCACGTATTGGAGAATTTATCTCAAGGCGAGGAACCAGGATGGTTCACAAGGTGAACCAATTGCACATTCAGTATGGGATTTCACCGCCCGGTACAGCGGGAACACGGTTGGTTATGAACAAGGAGGTCAATACCAGAATCCTCCTGCAGGTTATTGGATTGATTTTACTTCTCTGGCAAACCGGTATGGATGGTCGCGCTTACCATCAGAGGGTAACTGGCGTACATATTTCGAAGGTACGCGGTTCAACCAGTTTGTCCTTTCTGGGGGGTTAAGCTGGTATGAAGCTATGGTGAAGGTGTATCCGCCAGAGGTATTAACCTCTTCTGATTTTGCTCCATATCTTTCTGCCACCCCAAAGCCATGACAACCATTGACTCATTCTCTTCATTTAAAGTGTTATCTTGGTTAAGAAAACCTGTACAAAAAAATGGCTTCCTGCTATTTCTCTTGCTAACCTGTATTGTATTCTTCAGTTCATGTAAACCAAAAATAGACACGGATTCCCAGGCAAACCCCACCTTACCAATCGCCGGAACACAAAGCATGGTTGAAACACCAAATACTATTGTAGAGCAGCCAACCGTCAAAACTACAGAAGAACCGCTCCACTTCACATTTCCAACGCCTGCTGCCCCTCCAGTATCCTTATGGCGGCCTCCGCTTTACGAAGTACCCTGGGCATTGAATCCATTCGACCATTTTTATTTCACGCGACCAATAGCAACGGATGATGTGAATTGGCCGCTTGCAGACTACCGTTATGGTGGCGTCTTCTTTGGAATGGATATTATTCATACGGGAATTGACCTTCCCAATCCGAAGGGAACACCAGTTATCGCGGCTGCCAGTGGTAAAGTGATTTGGGCAGGAAATGGACTCTATCAGAACGATCCGAAATCAAGTGATGATCCTTATGGTTTGGCAGTGGTTATTCGCCATGATTTTGGTTACCAGGGTCGAAACCTAAGTACCGTATATGCTCACATGGATCGGATTGATGTATCAGTGGGTCAATTGGTAGAAGTAGGCGATCAATTGGGAATTGTAGGTACTACAGGCGCAACTACTGGACCACACCTTCATTTTGAGGTCAGAATCGAAACGAATAGTTTTTATTCAACCCGAAATCCCGAATTATGGCTCGTTCCTCCACAGGGTTGGGGAGTTTTGGCTGGAAGCGTAATGAAAAGAGATAAGACATTCCTTTATGGGCAAGAAGTATCGGTAATTTCGGTAGACACTGGCAAGCAATGGACGGTATTCACTTATGGCGGACCTCCCGCAAACAGTGATGATTACTATCAGGAGAATCTTGCGCTTAGCGATTTACCCGCTGGGAAGTATCAAATAAAGATCAAATATGATGAAGAGGTATACCGGCACGAAGTTACCATCAACCCTGGTGCGGTCACGTATTTTCAATTTGCCGGTTCAGATAGTTTCTCAGACGAATTACCCAACCCTGTATCACCTTGACATAAATCCCTTATTCTATGGTATTATTTCAAAATCAGGTCTTCACAGAACCTGTAGTCTCTTTTTGTTAAGAGAAAATTAATTTGGGCTTTTAAGAAATGCCCACTTATGGAGGAATCAATGTTAAAAAATGGCAAACTCAGAATTGTGCTGGCTTTGCTGATATGCGTAGTAGTGCTAAGCTCCTGTTTAAATCGAACTCCAGCTTCACCTACCCCAGATGTCAATATGATTTATACCCAGGCTGCTGAAACACTCGCCGTACAGCTTACTGGCACTGCAGCAGCTATGCCAACTGCAACTTTCACTGCAGTTCCCACTGAGACACAAGCACCCACTGCTACATTAGCCTCAACATTACCTTTGGGAACCGCTCAACCACTGGTAACTTTACCAGGTGTTGCGACTGCTACTTTAGCAGCGCCAAAAGCACCAGATGCTGCAGCATGGGTTGAACAAACTCCTGCTGATGGTTTTCAGATGAATCCAGGTCAATCCTTCGATATTGTATGGAAGCTCAAAAACACTGGAACCACAACCTGGACAACCAACTATCAATATCGCTACTTTTCTGGTGCCAAATTACATGAAAATAAAAACACCTACAACCTGAAATCTGCCGTTGCGCCAAATGATGAAGCCTTACTGGTTGTAGATGGTATTGCACCGATGACGGCTGGTGAATACACAACCACCTGGGTGATCACGAACGAAACAGGAACCAACTTCTATGCCTTTACGCTCACTATCAAAGTTGGTTCAGTCACCGCTACACCTTTTGACATTGATGCTTACTGCTGTCAAAGTGAAGGTGTACCGGATCCTGCTCGGAAGAATGATTCTACCTGTACAACTTACTGGAATGCGGACAAAAGTGGCACTCCAGAACCTGGCAAAGGGAATACTTGCCCGGCTGGCGTAAAATAAATTGCGAAAAGGATTGTGATATGAAAACAATCACGAAATTAGCTTTGCTGGTAACCATGATTTCCGTTATTCTGGTTACAGCAGGCTGTGGCGCATTGAATCAAGCCACATCTGCTCCAACCGAAGACCTGGGAGCTGTACAAACCGCAGCAGTAGCAACCGCAAATGCCAGCATAGATGAACAGTTGAATGCTGCGAAAACTGAAGCTGTGGCTACCGCGATTGCAGCCATCACTGAAGAAGCGAAGCTCAATCCCAGCCCAACTGTTGCTTTACCTACATTAGAACCTACCTCAGCAGTTACGACTACTGTAGTTGTAAACACACCAGTGACGGCGAAAACGAATCCACCGGCCGTTACCGTACCTACCATCACAAAAACCCCCTACACGGATAATTGCAGTGTTGTTTCTACAACCCCAAAAGATTATCAGGTGATGACCCCTGGGCAAGATTTCGATGGAGTCTGGGTTTTAAAGAACACTGGTAAAGTAACCTGGACAGATGGTCAATACTATATCACCAATGTATCAGGGACGATCCCTGTCGAGAAGAATGTTTATTACATTAAGGGTGATGTTGCAGTCAATGATTCGGTAGAAGTAAGAGCAGATATGACCGCACCAACCGCCCCAGGTACCTACACTTCTAATTGGGCAGTGGTCAATAACGTAGGAATGCCATTCTGCTACATCTATGTAGCAATAACCATTCCGTAATGATCGGAATAAAAGACACCATCAAAGCCGAGGTAAAAAACCTCGGCTTTTCATTAGCAGGTTTTACTACACCTGGACCTCTTTCGAGTCAGTCCATTTATCGAGATTGGGTAAATGCTGGGTATCATGGCGAAATGAATTACCTCGCCAGAGCAGATGCGCTGCAAAAACGGGCTGATCCCGGTATTTTGGTGCCTGAAGCGAAAACGATCATTGTTTTGGCCGCTGCCTACCCCTCTCCCGATATCACTGCATCAAGCAATCCAGCTAACCCAATTATTGCAGCATACGCACAATTGACAGAAGATTATCATCTGGCATTCAAGAAAGCCTGCCATCAAGTTGAGGTGATCTTGAAAGAGCTTTATGAAAGCAACCAGCTTGAGAAATGTGGAGAAAATTTGATCATCAGATCCTTCTCGGATACTGCACCAATTCTTGAGAAAGCATTGGCTCAAAAAGCAGGTTTGGGTTGGATTGGAAAGAACGGCTGCTTCATTAATAACGAGTTTGGTTCGTGGCTACTGCTTGCTGAAGTATTCACTAACCTGATAATTGAACCTGATCCACCTTTTGAAAAGAATTTTTGTGGAAATTGTACGCGGTGCATTTCAGCCTGTCCTACACAATGTATTCTTCCTAACCGTACATTGGAAGCAAGGAAGTGCATCTCCTACCTGACCATTGAGCATCACAGTGAAATCCCCAGAGAATATCGGACTATGATAAAGAATAACATTTTTGGCTGTGATGCATGTCAGGTAGCCTGTCCCTGGAATCAAAAAGCTGAACCAGATGCTGGAAGTTTACTCCAGTCATCTGGAAAAATTGCCTTTCCTGAAACCTGGCGACAAACCTTGGAAATGGATGATGAGGGGTTCATCCGGGTCTTTAAGAACACTCCATTAAAACGATTACATGTAGATAGATGGCTGAGAAATTCACTGGTTGCAGCAGCAAATTCTAGTGACCAGCATTTACTTCCAATCGTCTTGGATATCCTTCATCATCACTCATCACCAATGGTACGTTCTCATGCCGCCTGGGCAGTACAACAATTAGCCGGGGTGTCAGCCAATTCTCTCTTGATACAGGCAGTAGAACGCGAAAAAGACGAAATAGTACGTTCATCAATTCAAGAACTTCTAGCTGACATCTCATAGATCATTTGTAATATAATGAAATCATGAATGCTAAAACTTCGCTAATACTTGTGGTATTTTTGATTCTGGTCACAGCCTGTACGAAAACCCCAGAAACAGCGACACCCGATGAAGATTTGGTAGCCACACAAGCAATTGCAACATATCAAGCCCAACTTACGCTTACCCAATCTGTCGTCGTACCCAGTGCCACAAATACACCTGAAATTACCAGCACAGAGATTCCCACTCTTCCATTGACTCCAGTCATCAGTTCTTCTCCCATCGTCTCTTCTGTTGCTGATAAAGCGGAATATATTTCTCAAACCCCATCTGATGGCGCAGAAATGGGGGTGAACCAGAAATTCGATATTGTATTCGTGGTGAAAAATGTTGGTGAAACCACCTGGCAACCAGATTATAAACTGCGCTATCATAGTGGACGAGCGTTTGCGGAGGTCTATTTCATTACCTTCAAAAAGGAAGTGAAGCCGGGTGAAGAGATCAGATTAGTAATGGATGCAATTGCGCCCCCTGATCCAGCCATTTATAAAACCAACTGGAAGCTTACCAATTCAGATGGGATCAATTTTTACGATCTTTCACTGACCATCAAGGTGGTTACAGGAAATACAAGTACTCCCACCCCCACTGAAACGGCAACCCCAACACCAGATTAGTATCGAACAGCTTTATTGATCATTCTTCTGGCGTTGAAGTTTTTCCCGATACAATAATTTTCACAAAAACATACTCACCAAAGGTATCTCCCACCTCATTTCTCATCAACCAGTATCCTGTATATGTGCCAGGTGTAGTGGGAGCTACCATATTCACAGAAATATCTCCAACATTTCCAGACCTGACAGGACTTGGTATCCGCGTAGTGCCGCCATCTAATTCATTCCCGTAAGAAAATATTATTGAATAAGAAGTTGTCCAATCACATGTACCAGTATTCTGGATTTTCCATGTTTTTGTGAATATTTCACCTGGTTTCATGATCGAGCCATCAGGTATAGTCACATCACTGACATAAGCAGCATTGTCACACGGTTTTGGAGTTATGTTTTCTCTGGCAACAGGCGTATTGGTGATTTCCATTGGTGTGAGTGTTGGAAAAAGCGTGATAGTATTCCGGATGGTTGCTGTAAAATCTGGTGGTAAAGTCACAGTAGGAGGGATATTGGTAACCTGCTTGGTTAATGTAGCTGCAACCTCTGTATGCATTGTATCCAAAGAAGATCCACCTGGTTCTGTACTGGTTGCTTTTGTACATGAGGATAGCAAGCAACTGATCAAGAACACAATTCCAATCGCATATTTTTTCATTTTTTCTCCATATTCCTGTCACCTGATGAAAACCATATTGCTTTTTCTGGCAACTTCGAAACAGAAAACCGGATGGATCCTTTATATTATCCGGAAATATTTCAAAAACTATTCCCTTCAAATATGAATGAATAATTGATAAACCTTAATCACTATTATAAAGAAAAGAACAAATTTTGTTATAACTTTCTGGAGTATTAATGACAGGTTGAATGACTGCGTTTTTCCCTCGTGAGCACAATTAAAAAGAAAAAGCTGCTCATGATCGTATGAACAGCTTTTCTCCTTATTTGCATATCTACAAATTTTATTTTGTTGCAGTTACTACTGGTGTAGCGGGGGCGGTTGATGTAGTTTGTGTTTCTGGACGAGGTGTACTGGATGGTACTACTGTTTTCGTTGGAGTCACGATGTACACTGGAATGATCAACAGGTCACCTGCCTGAATGGAATTCTTATCAGTGATCGCATCCAGGTTTTCCTTTTTGCGATATTCATTTGTATACTTTAGAATTTCTTCAACGGTGCTTCCAAATTTCGAAGCAATCGCGTCCAGGCTATCACCCATTTTAACTGTGTATTCGATTTTTGTTCCGCGAGCCAGATCTGTAGGAATAGGTGTTTCAGTGGGCATTTCCTGGTCGGGTGCGGGAATCAAAATCTTATCGCCTGGATTGATAGGACAGGCATTGCCAAAATTATTGATCAGCAGAAGCAGGTTTAAATCAACTTCAAATTGCAGGGCAATTGCATAACAGTTATCCCCTTCCTTCACGGTGTACTCGAAGGGTCCAGTGGGGGTCAATGTTGCCTCTACCGTTGGTGTTTGTGTTTCGGTTGGCGTAAGAGTGATCGTTGCTGTCGGAGGAATCTCTGTTGGTGTATAGGTGATCGTTGGAGTTGGTGTTTTCGTTTTGAAAATGGAAATCTGACCTTGTCCAGGTCCAATCATCCAGACTACAAGGATCACAATACCAACAATCACAAGCAATGCGGCCAACCCGCCCAAAATAAACGGCATCAGCTTTTGCTTTCGTCGGTAAGAATCAATTACTTCTTGTGGATTTTCTTTATCTTCGCTCATAGGGTTTCCTGTGTTTTCTTGAGTATGAACAACCAGTTGTGCCCGCTAACAGGATATTACCTGAAAAAAGGCAATATGACAAGATGGAGAAAATTTCGTTGCCATGTCAATGATTGTTGTGTATATATGCTTTAAGAAACTGCCCGGTATAACTTTGAGGTACCTTGCATATCTGTTCTGGTGTACCGGTTGCGATCAGCTCTCCTCCCCTGTCTCCACCTTCTGGCCCCAGGTCAATGATCTCATCAGATACTTTGATAATATCCATGTTATGCTCAATTATCAAGACGGTATTTCCTAATTCAACCAGTTGTTGCAGTACTTCGATCAATTTGTGTACATCA
Organism: Anaerolineaceae bacterium; assembly: GCA_039680395.1. Classification (GTDB taxonomy): domain Bacteria; phylum Chloroflexota; class Anaerolineae; order Anaerolineales; family Anaerolineaceae; genus UBA4782. The sequence continues at coordinate 11,632 of JBDKSY010000369.1, forward strand.
GCTGCATGCAATCCAACAGAAGGTTCATCAAGGACATACAAAGTACGCCCAGTAGCACGTCTTGATAATTCTTTTGCCAGTTTCACCCGTTGCGCTTCACCTCCAGAGAGGGTTGTTGCGGGCTGTCCGATCCGTATGTATCCCAATCCGACTTCATTAAGCGTTTTTAATCGGGTAACAATAGCTGGAAAAGCTGAAAATAGTTCCAGCCCTTCTTCTACAGTGGAGTCTAATACTTCTGCAATATTTTTTCCTTTAAAATGCACCTGTAAAGTCTCATGGTTAAAGCGTGTGCCATGGCAAACATCACAGGGAACATAAACATCTGGCAAGAACTGCATTTCTATGCGCAATTGACCATGCCCCTGGCAGGCCTCGCATCTTCCGCCATGCACATTGAAAGAAAAACGGCTTGCTTTATACCCACGCATTTTGCTTTCAGGTAATTCGCCAAATAATTTACGAATTTCGTCAAATACACCCGTATATGTACCAGGATTCGAGCGTGGTGTTCTTCCAATGGGAGATTGATCAATGTTGATGACCTTATCAATGTTTTCAATCCCATCTATCCGCTCGTATTCACCAGGGGTTGTGTGTGCGCCATGTAATTCACGTGCCAATGCCTGATAGAGAATATCAACCATCAGAGTGGATTTTCCCGAACCAGATACACCCGTAATACATATAAACTTACCCAGGGGAATGGATACTGTTAAATCTTTCAAATTATTGGCTTTTGCGCCAACTATGGTAAGGGATTTTCCATTTCCTTCACGCCTTTTTTCCGGAATGGGTACCTGCAGCCTTCGAGAAAGATATGCCCCTGTTATCGAATTGGGATTATCCATGATCTGCTGGCTGGTGCCTTCTGCGATAAGGTACCCTCCGTGCTCACCAGCTCCTGGGCCCAGGTCAATAACCCAATCAGCAGTAAGGATGGTGTCTTCATCATGCTCCACTACCAGAACAGTGTTTCCGATATCCCGCAATTCCTTCAAGGTTTTCAATAATCGGTCATTATCTCTGGGATGCAGCCCAATAGAAGGCTCATCCAGCACGTATAACACTCCCATCAAATGAGAACCGATCTGGGTAGCAAGGCGGATCCGTTGTGCTTCTCCCCCTGAAAGTGATCCTGCCGATCTACTCAAAGTAAGGTAGTCTAACCCAACATTTACAAGAAAACCCAACCTTGCAATGATCTCTTTAAGCATCCTGTCTGAAATAGTTTTATCGCGTTGTGAAAGTGGGCTCTGGTTTCCGATCAAATGCTGGACCCACTTAAGCGTTTTATTAACAGGCCAGGTTGTAACTTCAATAATATTTTTTCCATCCACTCTGACTGCCTGTGCTTCCTTGCGCAGGCGTGCGCCATTACATGCCGGGCATGGGCGGTTGGACATGTATTCGGTTATCTTGTTGCGAATATATTCTGATTGGGTTTCGTGATATCGTCTTTGTAGATTGTTGACAATACCTTCAAAACTGGTCTGGAAGGATGTTTCGCGGTCTTCTCTTTGAAAATGAACAGTGATCGCTTTATCACTGGTTCCATACAATATTGCGTTGAGCTGTTCCGGAGATAGTGTTTCGATCGGAGCATTCATATCAATATGATAGTGTTTAGCTACCGCTTCCAACATTTGCCAGTAATATTTCCCATTTTCTCGTCCCCCATTACTCCATTCCATCGCAATAATCGCACCTTCAGCTAACGAACGCTCTTTATCTGGTATCAACAGGTCTGGGTCTATTTCTAACTTCGAACCTAATCCCTGACATTCAGGACAGGCACCATGGGGTGTGTTGAAGGAAAATGTACGTGGCTCGATCTCAATCAGGCTTACACCATGTTCAGGGCATGCCAGATGTTCTGAAAAAAAGTGATCTTCAGGTGGATCGATACTGAGGTTCTGAACCGTTACAAAACCTTCACCAACTTTCAGTGCGGTTTCTACAGAATCGGTAAGTCTTGAACGAGCTGCTTTTTCATCTTCCTCATTTTCAGTTTTCTGGATCACCAGGCGATCCACAACAGCCTCAATAGTATGCACTTTATAACGATCAAGGTTTATTTGCTCATCTGAAATGTCATGTACATTGCCATCTACTCTTACCCTTGCAAAGCCTGCTTTACGGATCTCATCAAAAACTGCCTGGTATGTGCCTTTTCTGGCTCTTACGATGGGAGCCAGAATAAGTAGCCGGCTGTTATCAGGGATCTTCTCAATTGCTTCTACGATTTCTTGCGCTGACTGCTTCACAACTTCGCGATCACAAACCGGGCAATGAGGTACACCTATCCTTGCAAAAAGTAAGCGCAGATAATCGTAGATCTCGGTTACGGTACCGACCGTAGATCGTGGATTATGAGAAGTTGCTTTCTGATCGATCGAAACCGCAGGAGAAAGGCCTTCGATATAATCCACATCCGGTTTATCCATTTGCCCCAGGAATTGTCGTGCATAAGCAGAAAGCGATTCGACATATCGCCTTTGCCCTTCTGCAAAAATGGTATCAAATGCAAGTGATGATTTTCCTGACCCAGAAAGACCAGTAATGACCACCAGTTTGTCGCGGGGAATTTCAACGGTAATATTTTTTAGATTATGTTGGCGAGCACCGACCACTCGTATGTTTGATGAAGTCATCTTGAACCTATATAGAACATTTTTTCTTATTATACATCATATGCGCAACTTTGCATTATAACATAGCCATTTTCTAAAATAGTTTTCAACTCCTTTCGGAGGATCCATAACAGATTCGAACTGGAAGAAACCCTATCTATTTTAAGAAAGCTGAAAATGTCATTCCGTTTTCCGATTTCCTGCAAGCTGGATGAACCATGTATAATGGATATTGAATTTATCCCCCTCGGTAGAGGTATTTATGGAAATTAAAGAGCATAATCGAGCAATTCAAGCCTGGACAATGTACGATTGGGCAAATTCTGCATTTGCAACAACGATCATGGCTGCGGTTTTACCAGTGTATTATGCATCCGTAGCTGCTGCCAACCTCCCTAAACATATGGCAACTGCCTATTGGGGATTCACAACATCCTTCAGCGCACTCATTGCTGCACTGATCAGTCCCCTATTGGGAG
>JBDKSY010000370.1:0-4852 GCA_039680395.1 Anaerolineaceae bacterium
CATCTACAGTCATTTTAATTTCAAGCCAATCTGATTCAGCCACCAAACACATCCTTCAATAAATCAAAGAAACCTTTTTCATCAGGTTTTACTTCACTACCCAGTGTTCCTGCAAGTTGTTCCATTAACTTTCGTTGTTCTGCTGTTAAATGCGCGGGTATTTCCACATTTACCACAACAAACTGGTCACCCCTACCTGAAGAACGCAAATGCGGAACGCCCTGGTTCTTCAACGTAAAAACTTTGCCTGGTTGGGTGCCAGAGGGCACTCTCAATTTTTCTTTCCCCTGCAATGTAGGCACTTCGATTTCAGCACCTAATGCCGCTTGAGCCATATTTACTTTCAGGTCAAGGAAAATATCATCCTGCTTGCGCCGGAAGAACTTGTGAGGTTTGACCTTCAGATCAAGATAAAAATTACCATTGGGCCCATTATTAATTCCAGGTTGCCCTTCACTGGCCAGGCGGATCTGTGTGCCATCATCCACTCCCGATGGAATGGGAACGACTTTGCGCACAGTCTTTCTTTCGAAGCCAGACCCACGGCAAGAATGGCAGGGTGTACCAATTACTTCACCAGTGCCATTACAGGCGGGGCAGGTGGTTACCTGAACCATCGAACCCAGTAATGTCTGTCTTACCTGGCGTACTTCTCCCCTGCCAGAACATGTGGTACAGCGTTGTGGGTTGGTGCCTGGCTCTGCTTTTGTGCCATGGCATACGCTGCAGGTTTCATCGCGGGTGATCTGGATCTCTTTTTCAACGCCAAAAACCGCTTCTTCGAAAGTCAGCTCCAGTGTTTGTGAAAGATCAGCCCCCCGTCTTGGTGCATTGCGCTGTTTGCGTGATCCTCCACCACCAAATCCGAAGAGCCCTTCGAAAATATCAGAAAAGTCAATAGTGCTGAAATCAGGCATACCGCCCATACCATTGACCGCCTCATGACCGAACCGGTCATAGGTGGTGCGCTTGTCAGGATCGGAGAGTACCACGTATGCCTCATTGATCTCCTTGAATTTTTCTTCTGCATCCGGGGCTTTGTTGATATCTGGATGATATTGGCGTGCCAGATTACGAAAAGCACTCTTGATTTCTTCAGGAGATGCTTCTCGATTGATACCTAATATTTCGTAATAGTCTCGTTTTGTCATGGAAGGTTATGATACACCCATGGGACTGTTTCTGCAGAACCAGTTTTCAGGAAGATTTTCCTGCCTGCTTCAGAAAAACAGCCCCATGGAATGATTTATCTAATTATCAAGCGTTCTTAAATTCACCATCAACTACATCTTCGCCACCGTCACCAGAGGACGGGCCGCCAGTATTGCCGGTATTACCAGCATTACCAGTATTGCCACTGTCAGCACCAGGGGTTTGACCTGCTTCTGGCTGTTGGTACATTGTGGCACCCATCTTCTGCAATATCTGACCCAGATCATCAGCAGCTTTCTTGATCGCACCCGGATCATCGGAGTTCATGACATCGCGTACTTTTTTGATACCTTCTTCAGCCTGGCTCTTTACATCGGCTGGAACTTTATCGCCAAAATCGCGCAGTGATTTTTCCGTAGTGTAAACCACACTATCAGCCTGGTTGCGAGCTTCAATGAGGTCTTTGCGTTTTTTGTCCTCATCAGCATGTGCTTCAGCATCACGGCGCATCTTCTCGATCTCTGATTCGCTCAAGCCAGAGGAAGCCGTGATCGTAATATGCTGTGAACGGTTGGTTGCTTTATCTAGTGCAGTTACTTTCAGAATACCGTTTGCATCAATATCGAAGGTCACTTCAATTTGAGGAATACCGCGTGGAGCGGATGGAATACCATCCAGGTTGAAACGGCCCAACGATTTATTGTCTGAAGCCATCTGTCTTTCGCCCTGCAGCACATGGATCTCGACCTGAGTCTGGCCATCGCTGGCAGTGGAGAAAACCTGTGACCGGCGAGTTGGAATGGTGGTATTGCGTTCGATCAATGGAGTTGCAATTCCGCCCAGGGTTTCCACAGAGAGGCTCAGTGGCGTTACATCCAGCAGCAAAATATCTTTTACATCACCACCCAACACACCACCTTGAATGGCTGCACCAATGGCAACAACTTCATCAGGGTTGACACCCTTGTTGGGGTCTTTTCCAAATTCTCGTTTCACCAACTCCTGCACAGCCGGCATACGGGTCATACCGCCAACCAGAACCACTTCATTGACATCGCCATTCTTCATGCCAGCATCAGATAATGCACGGCGAACAGGGTCCAAAGTCTTGTTTACAAGATCAGCCGTCAATTGCTCCAGTTTGGCACGCGTTAATGGCATCACCAGGTGTTTTGGACCGGTGGCATCGGCGGTGAGGTATGGCAGGTTGATCTCAGTCTGCATCATGGTAGATAGCTCGATTTTCGCTTTTTCAGCCGCTTCACGCAGACGCTGCAGAGCCTGACGGTCCTGGCGTAGATCTACACCACTTTGCTTTCTAAATTCTTCAAGCAAGTAATCCATTACCCGTATATCAAAATCATCACCACCTAAGAATGTGTCACCAGCGGTAGAACGAACCTGGAAGACACCATCTCCAACATCGAGGATGGAGACATCAAAGGTACCGCCACCCAGGTCATATACAGCGATTGCTTCGTTTTTCTTTTTATCCAGGCCATAAGCCAGAGATGAAGCAGTAGGCTCATTGATGATACGCTGCACTTCAAGGCCAGCGATCTTGCCGGCGTCTTTGGTTGCATTGCGCTGGGCATCATTAAAATATGCAGGTACCGTAATGACTGCTTGCGTAACAGACTCACCAAGAAATGCTTCAGCATCTGTTTTTAGTTTTGCCAGGATCATGGCTGAAATTTCAGGTGGTGAATATTCTTTACCATCCAGCACAACACGTACATCACCGTTAGGTGCTTTGGTTACCTTATATGGCACACGGCTGACGGTGCGCTGTACTTCTGGATCATCATATTTTCGACCCATAAAACGTTTGATTGAGAAAATTGTGTTCTCAGGGTTGATGATCGCCTGGTTGCGCGCCACACGTCCCACCAGCCGTTCATGATTTTTATTAACAGCGACAACTGATGGGCACAAGCGCTCTCCCTCTGCGGTTGAGATGACAGTCGGTTCTCCACCAACCATCACAGCAACAACAGAGTTTGTAGTACCAAGATCAATTCCAATAATCTTTCCCATAATTAATTCCTCCTATCGAGCGACTCGAACTCGCGCCGGGCGGATCACCCGGTCGCCAAGAATATATCCTTGTTCAATCACTTCAATTATTTGCCCGCTTTCATGATCCGGGCTTTCTTCATGGGTAATGGCTTCGTGCAGATTGGGATCAAATTCTTTGTTTTCTGCATCCATCTGGGTCACCCCGTTGGCTTCAAGTGAATTCAATAATTTGCGATAAATACACTCTATTCCTTCTGCCCATGCTACACCATCACCATTCGCAGGTTTTGCTTTCAGTGCACGTTCCAGGTCATCAAGAACATCAAGGAATTTCTTGTAGATGTCTCCCTTCATGGCCTGCAATGTAGTGATCTGATCACGTTCTATACGTTTTTTGTAATTAAGAAAATCTGCCCGTTCTCGCTGCCAGCCTTCAAAATTCTCAGCAGCCTGTTGATTTGCCTTTTCCAATTCGATCTTCAATTCATCCACATTGGAAACAGCTTCGCTGATGGTTTGCTTTTCTCGCGCGGAAATATTTTCATCAACTGCTGGGCTTTCTTTTATTTTCTTTTTCTCCTTCTCCATACCAACTCCTTGATATTTGGATGCAAGGTTTAAACCAACCTTGTTATCCGTATTGTTCTTCATTAATAGATTCAGAAACCAGGTCGCTTAAAATTCCCGCAATATATCGAACAGTCGAAATTGTTCGCCCGTATGACATTCGTACAGGGCCAAGTACACCCAGCGTGCCAGTCACAACACCCGGCGAACCGTATCGAGCCAATACCATTGAGAACTGGCTGAGTTCTGTCATGGCACCTTCGCCACCGATGAGAACCTGAACGCCACCTATTCCGCTTCCCAACATGGATCGGGTCAATATTTGTTGTAAATGTGATCTTTCTTCCAATACCCGTAAAGCTCGCCGGGCTTCCGTATTATCAAAAAACTCTGGTTCAGCCAATACATTGGAAAGTCCATCCAGATAGACATCACCAGCAATGATCGAATCCGATTCGCCCATTGTCTGCATCATCCAATGCGTCAGGTCATGCTCCAACCCCTGCAACTGTGGTAATGCTGCTTGAATTGCTGTTGCATCTTTGCCCTGCAGCAATTGAGTAATGTTATGAGCTGCTGCAGTAAGCTGTTCTTGCGAAACAACATCTGTCATGGTCATGATGCGTTGTCGCACTTCACCGCCCACCATTACCAGCACTACTAACACCTGCCGGCCGATCGTCGAGATCAACTCTATATGCTTGATCAAATCCTTTTCAGGGTGAGGTGCAGTGACCAAAGAAGCTGCCCTGGATTGGTGTGCCAGCACTGATGCAGCTAATCGCATCCATTGATCAATATCGGGTGGCGATTGGTAAAACTGGTGGCTGATCATATGCCGGGTGGAGTCGGGCAGTTCGGTTTCTCGCATCAATCTTCCCACGAAATAACGAAAGCCCTCTTCCGATGGGATGCGTCCTGCTGAAGTGTGCGGTTGACGCAGGTACCCCATATCAGTCAGAGCAGCCATCTCATTGCGTACGGTTGCTGGACTCATTTCCAGGTGGTATCGCTTGACTAATGTATTGGAACCAACCGGTTGCGCAGATTGGGTATACTCGTGTACCACCAGGCTAAGGATCAGTTTTTGTCTTTCGGTTAAAACTTCCATTTT
>JBDKSY010000371.1:0-9582 GCA_039680395.1 Anaerolineaceae bacterium
TATATGCCAATTTTAGATCGCAATATGCTTGAGTTTCAGAGTCGAGGTCCCGAGCAAACCCGCAGGTTAGGCATGCGGCTGGGATCTCTTTTACATATGGGTGATGTAGTTTGCCTGCATGGTGATCTCGGTTCTGGCAAAACTACACTGGTTCAAGGCATGGCTCAGGGTTGGGGATCATTGGAACAGGTCACCAGTCCAACTTTTGTTCTGGTGAACCAATACCATCGTCCTGATGGCTCGACCATGTACCACCTTGACGCTTATCGGATGCAAAATGCCCTGGAAGCAGAAGACCTTGATATGACCCAGATGCTGGATAGCGGTTGCCTGGTATTGGAATGGCCTGAAAAGATCGTTGAAGCATTACCTGCTGAACGATTGTGGATCGATATGCGTTGGATAGCAGATGAGGTTCGCTATATGGGGTTTATGCCGTATGGTGAACGGTACATCCACATCCTATCGGAATTCCGCCGGGCAGCTTTTGGAGGATAGAATGTTACTGGTAGTAGATACATCAACACAGTCAGTTGGTCTGGCTTTATATAATGGAACCGAGATCATGGCTGAGATGGTCTGGCAGACACAGAGCCACCATTCCGTCGAGCTGGCTCCTGCTGTGCAATCGTTACTGAAACGATGCGGAGTCGCTCCTTCGAAACTCACAGTTCTGGGAGTTGCACTCGGCCCCGGTTCTTTTACCAGTCTTCGCATTGGACTGGCTTTTGTGAAAGGTATGGCTTTAACGTTACACCTCCCTGTGATTGGTATCCCAACATTGGATGTAGTAGCAGCGGCCATCCAACCAGTGAATAACTACCCCCTGGCTACCGTTCTGCGCGCTGGCAGGTCTCGCCTGGCAGTAGGATGGTATGACTGGTGCAACAATGCGTGGAAATCAAGAGGGCAGGCTGAAGTGATGGTTTTTGATACTCTGGCAGAGCAGTTCAAGCAGCCCACCCTGGTATGTGGTGAACTGGATGCCGAACAGAGGGCAGCGCTTGCCCGCAAGAAAAAGAACGTGATCCTTGCCAGCCCGGCATTATCGGTACGCAGGCCAGCTTACCTGGCTGAATTAGCCTGGAATCATTGGCAATCAGGTGAGGTGGATGATGTGATCAGTCTTGCACCCATCTATCTGCATTTTAATGACCCTATCCAAATCCCATGAACGGACAAGTGGAAATCCCTGTCTCTATCCGCCGGATGGAAGTGCGGGACATTGAACGAGTCAGAGAGATTGACCGCCTTTCATTCACCCTTACCTGGTCTGAAAATTCTTACATGTTTGAATTGACCCAAAATGTGAATTCTCGTTTATGGGTAGCTGAAGTTGCCAACCAGCCTGCCGAAAACAAGAAGGTAGTCGGTATTTTGGGTGCCTGGATGATCGTTGATGAAGTTCACATCGCCACCCTGGCAGTTGACCCTGCATACCGGCAAATGCATATTGCCAGCCAGTTGCTGGATCATACATTGCGGCAGGCAGGAAAAGAGGGTGCGGTGATTTCCCGCCTGGAAGTTCGTGCTGGGAATGTTGCAGCCCGCAAGTTATATGAAAAATTTGGATATTATCCAGTAGCCGTCAGGCCAAAGTATTATGTAGATAATGGCGAGGATGCACTCTTGATGGACATGAATATGCTTCAATCAGGGTATATATCCAGGGGAGCAGCCAACCGATGACAGAAGCATCACTACCGTTGGATCAGATCATCCAGGGAGACTCACTGGAAGTGTTGAAAACTCTCCCTGAAAAATCCATTGACCTCATCTTCGCTGACCCGCCATACAATTTACAGCTTCAAAACGACCTCTGGCGTCCCAACATGACATTGGTAGATGCTGTCAATGAAGAGTGGGACCATTTTGAAAGTCTACAGGTGTACGATGAATTCAGCCGCAACTGGTTGAGTGCCTGCAAGAGGGTTTTAAAAGACAACGGCAGCATGTGGGTGATCGGTACCTATCATAATATTTACCGTATTGGCTCCATCATGCAGGATCTGGGCTTCTGGTTCTTGAATGATGTGGTCTGGATCAAGACCAACCCCATGCCTAATTTTCGTGGTGTGCGGTTCACCAATGCCCATGAGACACTTTTATGGGCAAGCAAATCACAGAAAGCACATTACACCTTCAATCACCATGCCATGAAAAGCCTGAACGATGACTTGCAGATGCGCAGTGATTGGCTGCTGCCAATTTGTAGCGGCAAGGAACGTCTGCGTGAAAATGGCAAACGTGTGCATGCCACACAAAAACCACAGGCTTTACTTTACCGGGTCATCCTTTCTTCCAGTAATCCCGGAGATGTGGTGCTTGATCCTTTCTTTGGCAGCGGAACAACAGGGGCAGTTGCAAAAAAATTGCATCGCCATTGGATCGGGATCGAGGGAAGAGAAGATTACATAGCCGTGGCACAAAGACGGCTGGATGCCATACAACCTGATCCGTATGACGATAATACCTACGACGTTCACGGTGGAAAGAAGAAGCTGCCTCGCATCGCAGTCGGTTCTTTGCTGGAAGCTGGTTATTTGAACCCCGGTCAGGCCTTGTATTTCCGGCAGAATCTGGCAATTAGCGCCAGGCTGCGAGCTGATGGTAAAATCAGCTTCGATACTATGATCGGCTCCATCCACGCTGTTGGGTCATTTTTAAGTAAGGGAAGCCCATGCAACGGATGGGAACACTGGTATTATCAAGATGAAGACGGGACACTCCATCCTCTGGATGAATTACGGCACAAATGGGTAGAGCTATGTGCGCGTTCACCAGAGGATACAGAGCTCGAAAATGTAGATTAATGGAACAGAAGTCGGTTACAGGAGGCACAAATTGGATGGGCTATCAACACTAAATGAAATTGCAGAAGAAGTCAGGTCGTGTACGAAGTGCAAACTGTACCATTCGCGCAAACTTTCCGTCCCGGGTGAAGGCCCCGCCAATGCAGAGATCATGTTCATTGGTGAAGGTCCAGGCTTCCATGAAAACGAACAAGGGAGACCCTTCGTTGGGGCAGCCGGCAACTTCCTCTCCGAATTGCTTTCCAAAATTGATCTGAAACGCCAGGATGTGTTCATCGCCAATGTCGTGAAGTGCCGTCCACCCTCCAACCGGGACCCTGAACCAGATGAATTATTGGCTTGCGATATGTATCTCGAAAGGCAGATCGAAGCCATCAACCCTCAACTGATCGTGACACTTGGACGGTTTTCCATGGGGAAATTCCTTCCCAATGTCCGCATCAGTGATATTCATGGAAAAGCGCGCTGGGTGGGCAACCGGTTGGTGGTAGCCATGTATCACCCTGCAGCGGCTTTACATCAGCCGGCGCTAAAATCAACTATTATTCATGATTTTGAGCAGCTTCCCGGCTATGTGCTGGAAAGCAAAAAGAAAAATGCTCCTGCTTCACCAGAACCTATCCATAAACCGGCTCCTGCAGCGCCTGCCAAAGAAGAAGAAAAGCCGCATACACAAGATGCAACGCAATTAAAATTGTTTTGAATCACTGTAGTCCCATTCCAGCCTGTCAGTCAGTTATAATTCAAACATCCCTGTAAGTTTTGGAGATATTATGATTAATCCAATTTTCGATCAATTGATTGATAAGTTAAAAAATAAAACTGCTCGCGTAGCAATCCTGGGGCAGGGGTATGTTGGGCTTCCACTTGCTGTCGTATTCGCTGATGCGGGTTTTGAAGTGGTTGGCATTGATCCCGACCAGCGAAAAATCGATGCATTGAATCGTGGCGAAAGCTATGTACTGGATGTAACATCTGAAAAGATCGCACAACTGATCCACTCGGGCAAGTTCAGCGCAACAACGGATTTTGCAAAAATTGCTGAAGTGGATGCCATCAGCATTTGCGTCCCCACCCCATTGCGGAAAACCGGCGATCCAGACCTTTCATACATCATTTCAGCAACCGAATCGCTGGCAAATTATGTCAGAGCCGGGCAGGTCATTGTGTTGGAATCAACCACCTATCCTGGTACTACACGTGAGTTGATCCTCCCAAAGATCGAGCAGCAGGCTGGTTTGAAAGTGGGTGAAGATTTCTTCCTTGCTTTCTCTCCCGAGCGGGTTGACCCGGGCAGAAAAGATTTCACCACAAAGAATACCCCCAAAGTAGTGGGCGGCATCACCCCAGCCTGTTTACAGGCAGCCGTTACCTGGTACAGCCAGGCATTACTGAAAGTCATTCCGGTTTCATCTACCGAAGTAGCTGAAATGACAAAATTGTTGGAAAACACTTTCCGCATGATCAATATCGGCATGGTGAATGAGCTGGCATTGATGTGCGACCGCCTGGGGGTGGATGTATGGGAAGTAATTGACGCTGCCGCGACCAAACCTTTTGGCTTTATGAAATTCACTCCAGGACCCGGGTTGGGTGGCCACTGTATTCCAATTGACCCGCTCTATCTTTCCTGGAAGTTGCGCTCTTTGAATTACACCGCCAGATTCATTGAACTGGCGTCAGAGATCAATACCGGCATGCCCCGTTATGTTGTCAGCAAAGTACAGGATGCATTGAACGAACACTGCAAATCCATCAAAGGAAGCAAAGTGCTTGTTCTCGGCGCAGCCTATAAACCTGATATTGATGACTTGCGCGAAAGCCCCTCCATGGACGTAATAGGTCTGTTACTGCAAAAAGGTGCGGTTGTGCAATATCATGATCCATTTATCAAGACAGTTTCACATGACGAATGGAAGCTTACCTCTGAATCAGACCTGATGAAAACCGTCAGCGAAGCAGACTGCGTGGTGATCGTCACCAATCACTCTACATATGACTATGCAGCCATCCTGAATTCTGCCAAATTGATCGTGGATACAAGAAATGCACTAGGAATTGCCGGTAAAGGGCATCCCAAAGTAGTGAGGTTGTAATGGCTAAATATTTGTTAACTGGCGCAGCCGGTTTCATTGGTTCGCGTGTATGCGATCTTTTGCTTGACGATGGACATTCTGTTGTTGGTGTGGATAATATCAATAACGCTTACGATGTTCGCCTGAAAGAATATAGATTGCAACGGTTGAATGATCGCAAAGGGTTTCAGTTCTACCAAAAAGATATTGCTGATCTGGATTCCCTGGAGGAAATTGCCTGCCAATCTGGCAAGATTGACGGCATCATCAACCTGGCCGCCAGGGCGGGTGTGCGCGCCAGCGTGGAAAATCCATGGGTTTTTCTACAAACCAATACAACGGGTACCTTGAACCTTCTGGAAATTGCCCGTAAATATAATATCCCAAAACTTGTGCTGGCTTCCACATCCAGTATCTATGGTGCTAATGCCCCCTTACCTACCACAGAAGAAGCAGATAGCAGCCATCCCCTCCAGCCTTACGCTGCTACGAAAAAAGCAGCAGAAGCGATGTGTTATTCCTATCATTTCCTGCATGGGATTGACATAACCGTCTTCCGTTACTTTACGGTCTTTGGGCCAGCGGGCAGACCGGATATGGTCATGTTCCGCTTTGTGCAATGGATCGCGGAAGGTCGGAAAGTACATCTCAACGGTGATGGCACACAATCGCGCGGTTTCACGTATGTGGATGATATTGCCAGGGGTACCATTGCCGGCTTGAAACCTCTAGGATATGAGATCATCAATCTGGGTGGTCATGAGGTGATCACCATCAAGGATATGATCACGGTACTGGAAAAGATGCTGGGCAAAAAAGCTGACATTGTATACCACCCGGCACATCCTGCAGACATGATGACCAACTGGGCAGATGTGACTAAAGCAAAGGAAATGCTGGGCTGGCAACCACAGGTTGGACTTCAGGAAGGTATGCAGGCCATGGTGGATTGGTACCTGAAAGAACGCTCCTGGACAAGTCAGGTAGAAACACTCTGATATGCTGAAAAAGATCTGGAATGACTGGAAACAGGACCGCCTGTTCGGCATGGTCATCCGCAACAGCGGCTACCTGTTCAGCAGCAATTCCATCTCAATGGTTCTATCCAGCCTGGTTGGGCTGGTAGCTGCTCTCCTGCTCGGTCCATCGGATTATGGCACCTTAGGCATGATCACCCTGTTCGCCTCCAGTGTGAACCGGCTGCTTTCCTTCCGTATGGGTGAACTGGTGGTGAAATATGCCGGTCAGGCGCTGGCATTGAATGATAGATCCCGTGCGGCTGCGGTTATTAAATTTGCCGCAATAGGTGAAGGAGTTTCTTCTCTTCTGGCTTATGGCATCCTGGTGGCTCTTTCAGGTTGGGCTGCCCGTTTTATCATCAAAGATACTTCGGTTATTCCCCTGATCCTGGTCTACGGCTTAATGATCTTGGGGAATCTGATGGCTGAGACAGGTACTGCTGTTTTACAGATTACCAATCATTATCGCAGCCAGGCAGTGCTTAATCTTTTACAGAACGTCACCACAGCCATCTGGGTAGGTGCAGCTTTTCTAACAAAAAGCAGTTTGGGTTCCATTCTGTTTGGCTATTTGCTGGGAAAGATGGTCTTTGGCATTGGCACAGTGGTCCTGACTTTTTATCACGCTCCTAAAGCTCTCGGCAAAGATTGGCTGCATGCATCCATGAGGCAGGTAAAAGATTGGCGCGACCTGACAAAATTTGCCATTACCACGAATTTAAGCGGTACGATCAATATGGTGATCCGTGATAGTGAGGTTTTGTGGGTAGGGTTCTTTCTCACAAAAGCCGATGCCGGTTATTACAAATTTGCGCTGGCGATCATGAACATCATCCTGATGCCAATTTCACCCTTCATCAATACCACCTTTCCCCAGATCAGCAGCTCGGTTATCAAGCACGAATGGAAGCGTTTGAAATTACTTTTAAACCGTACCACCATCATTGCAGCCGTCTGGACGATCGCCTGTGCAGCAGGTATGCTATTAGTCGGTAAACCTGTACTGGCATGGTTGAAGAATGGCGCATATTTACCCTCTTATGCCGCCATCCTGATCCTGCTGCTGGGATTTGGCACAGCCAATGTCTTTTTCTGGAATAGACCCCTGCTGCTTTCGTTCGGATTACCGGGGTACCCACTGGTCGTCTCGGCGATCACGGGCGCACTGAAAACAGGGTTGATGTTTATTCTGGTGAAACCTTTTGGTATTCTGGCTCAAGCTGGATTGATGGCAGGGTATTTTGTGATTTCGGTCGGGTTGATCGTAATGAAGGGTATGCGAGAAATCAAAAAAGCAGAAGTATCCCATCCTGATACTACTGTGGTGGAAGCATGAAAATCGCTGCCGTTACTACGGTTACCATCCCCGCAACCACCGCCAACAGCATCCAGGTGATGAAAGTCTGCCATGCTCTGGCACAAAATGGTCATGATGTCAGCCTGACCATCCCTGGAACAGGCATGCCAGATTGGAAAACCCTGGCTGACCAATATGGCCTGCATCTACCTTTTCAGGTACAGAGACAACAAGCCTGGAAACCCCTCAAACGATATGATTTTGCCTGGATTGCGGTGAGAAATGCCCTTCGAGCTGGTGCTGAAGTGTTATATACCTGGAGTCCTCAGGCTGCGTTGGTAGGTTTATGGTACAGGATGCCAACCATCCTGGAAGTACATGATCTCCCCACAGGGAAATTCGGTCCTTCACTTCTGCGAAATTTCTTCAAGATTGAAGGAAAAAAACGCCTGATATGCATCACCCGGGCATTGTCAGGGAAATTGGAAAGTATGCTGGGGGATGATTTTCAACCGGAAATGGTGCAAATTGCCCCAAATGGCACCGACCTTTCTCAATATCAGGACCTGCCGGATGCAGCAACTGCCAGGCAGATGCTATCATTCCCTGAAAAACTCACCGTAGGATATACCGGCCATTTCTATCAGGGTCGGGGAACAGACTTGCTTCTGGCATTGGCTAAAGCATTTCCGGAGGTCAATTTTCTATGGGTGGGTGGCAACCCGGCTGATGTTCAAAGCTGGCAGGAGCAATTGAAGCAGGAAGGAATGCAGAACATCATCCTGACCGGATTCATAGCCAATACTCTGTTACCCCTGTATCAGGCTGCATCCGAAATACTGGTTATGCCGTATGAGACTTCTATATCAGGCAGTGGTGGTGGAAATTCAGCCGAGATTTGCAGCCCGATGAAAATGTTCGATTACCTTGCCACTGGTAGGGTGATCCTCACCAGCGATCTGCCCGTTTTTCATGAAGTTCTGAATGAAAAGAATGCGGTTTTCTGTCCGCCAGAAGATCCTGAAGCCTGGCAAAAGCAATTATCCGTCCTCTTGGAAAATCCCTCCTTGCGGGAAAGCCTGAGCATGCAAGCGCGCCGGGATGCTGCCCAATACACCTGGCAACATAGAGCGGAAAAAGCCCTGGAAGGGTTCTAACCTTTTTATTTCGGTATTTCAATACCTGTGATCACCCATTTGCCATCTTCTTTGGCAAGAGTGAATACCCGTGTGCTGTCTGCAGTGCCCACAATTTTGATTGCCACAGTGATGATCGCTGCAGGTGGATCCTTGCTGACGGCAGCGGAAGTCACTGCGTACCCCTCTAAAATATCGCGGAATTGCAGCAGCAACCCTGGACCACCTTCTGGAATTGTCTTCTGGAATGCCTGGCTTAGGTATTGTGCCATCTCTTCCTGATCGGATTGGTAGGCGGTGAGGAAGGCGATCACCACACCTTCTGCATCTTCGGGGTATTGATCTGTTGGGCGTGTGGGAAGCGTAACTGGAGTGACCAGCACAATATCTGGTGTGGATTCCTTAACAATATATGTTGGTTGAATTTCACGAATAGTTTCTTCAGTAGTGAACGGAGATATCCCGCATGCGGGCAAGAATAGGATTGTCAGCAAGATCAGCCAGAAACGGAAATCGGAAACACCATGTATTTTCTTTTGCATACCTGTCCGTTTACCCCCGTGATACCAGCCATTTTAAGAATTTCTCCCGGCTCCAGGTATTGATCACCAGTTCTGGTTTGACCCAGGCTCGCCTGGCTACAGAAACTCCAAAAAGCATGAGCTGTAATTGATCGGTAGTATGCGCATCGGCGTCAATGGAAAGAAGGATTCCCATATCTGATGCGCGACGGGAATAAATTTCATCCAGGTCAAGACGAGAATAACTGGCGTTGATCTCCAATGCAATCCCGGCTTTGCGCGCTTCTTCTAAAATAACATCATAGTCGAGATCAGCACCTTCACGGTTGGGGAGCAATCGTCCACCGGGGTGACCAATAATATCCACGTGCGGATTGCGAATGACATTCACCAATCGCTCTGTGATCCGTTCACGCGGCTGGCGCAAGCTGGTATGAAGGGATGCGATCACGATATCCAATTTTGATAACACGTCATCCGGATAATCCAGGCTGCCATCTGCTTTGATCTCGACCTCTGCACCCTGCAATATGCGGATGGAATCGCCCAGCTCTTTTTGCGCCGCATCAATATCTTTACGCTGTTCAACCAACGCTTCGACAGTTAGTCCTCCAGCGATACCCAATCCACTGGTGTGATCAGTGATGGCAATCATATGATAGCCAAGTGCACGGGCAGCCAATGCCATTTCTTTTACAGTGTTCGCTCCATCCGACCAGGT